>CALGWV010000034.1 GCA_937936325.1 uncultured Bdellovibrionales bacterium
AACGACACCCACGGGTGCAGACTTCACCCATGATCATAATTGTAGCGGTGCCCCCCTCCCAACACTCAGAAATGTTAGGGCACTGGGCCTCCTGACAAACGGTTGCCAGATTGAGCTCTTTAAACATTTTTTTGAGCTCTAGGTACTTTTGACCCGACGGCGGCTTCATCTTGATCCATGAAGGCTTTGGAGTCTTATTTCTGCCAGAAGGAATTTTTTCAATTTGAGTTTGCATATGTTATTGTCATAGAGCTTTTAGAACATTTTGTCACTGTGCGCAGGCCGATTTTTACACTCAAATAAAAGCTGTGGAAGATCTCTCTTAGGTTTTAAACGCATTAGATTTAATAGAAATTGAGAGACCTCTTCCTCACCCACTAAAGACTAAGGACTTATCCATGAACTTTCCCCAACCCCTCATCGAAGCTGTCTTTTTGAAAAGATACAAACGTTTTCTGGCCGATGTGACCCTAGACTCTGAAGAAATCCAGGTCCACGTCCCAAACACAGGAAGCTTAAAATCTGTGATTTTTGAAAATTCTAAGTGTTGGATCTCTAAAAGCTCTAATAAAAACCGTAAACTCCCCTACACTTTAGAAGCTATCCAAACCCCCAGTGGTTGGGCGGGAACAAATACAGGCTGGCCCAACAAGTTGGCCATGGAAGCCTGGAAAGAAAAACTTATTCCCCACTGGAAGTCCGCTTTTGCATTTTCAGAATGCAAAATCAACAATAAATCTCGAATCGATCTTGTTCTCACTGAGTCCCCCAACAAACCCAGCATTGAAGACATACTTTTAGCTCAAGAAAAATATCATTTTGTTGAAGTCAAAAATGTCAGCTGGCTGAGTGATGAAAACGAAGCTCTTTTTCCAGATGCAGTGACAACAAGAGGTCTTAAACACATCGAGGAGCTCATGAGTTTGAGAAAATTAGGCCATAGCGTGGAGATGCTTTATATCATTCAAAGAGAAGGGGTGAAAAAGTTTAAAACTGCGGCAGACTTAGATTTGAAATATGCCCAGGCTTTGAAGGCAGCGGTTCAAGAAGGACTTATTATCACAGCCTACCAAAGTGAGATTTCTCTAGAGTCTATTCAACTTAAAACACCGATTTTCGTGGAAATTTAGAGCCTGTCATTTATAAAATCCTAAGATTCATGAAGTACCAAAAAGCTATGATACCAGCCCTTAGTCTACACAAATTCTTTTAGTTTTAATTTCGCCATTTGTGGCTCTGTAAATCATTTTATCTGTTCTCGTACTTAAAGCCTCTTGAATTTTTCTAGGATTTGTCACCCGGCATCTCTCCCCATCAGGTGTCATAAGCCCTAACCCTTCTTTATGCTTTTTGAAGCTGTCTGTTGTCACTATAAACTGACTGGTCAGATTGGGCTCCCCAATATCAAAAGTCATATTTTTTTTACGCTCTAAACGAGCTGAGTCAAGAGCCTTAACTCCATCTTCATGCTTAATATCAAGAACAAGTATATCTCTGTGATCCACTAAATAGTCAGATCTTCTTCCAAAGTGAGTGTAGCGTCTTCTTTTTCTAAAAAATGTTTTTACAATTTTAATTGTATAAATTTTAAGTTTTTCACCTGGGTTTGGCTCTTGAAGTGCCACGGAGTAAGTCGCGAGCTCCTCCAAAAGATCAGACTCATAAGACTTTTGAATGTAAGGAGTGTACCTCTCAAAGACTGGGTTCATTATGGCTGCGTAATCGTCTAAACAAAGAACTAAACCCAAATTATCGCCTGCTAAAAAATCAATTTTTGCTTGTAAGTTATGCTTTTCTTGATCCTCTTCTGAAACTTCAAAGGAAACATAAAAGGGGACTGAGTTTGGGGGATGTCCATCGGTAAGACGAGAAAAGTTTAGAAAGGCCTTTAAGCCCTTAGAACCTTTAATTTTTGCTTCATAAAGACCTAAAAAAGAGAGGTCATAGCTCTTCCCAGGATACATACACTCTTTACTACTTTGCGATCCAGACCAAGCCTGCGCCTGATACCCAGATAAAACAAAAAGTAAGAGTGGGACTAATATTTGACATAACTTCATAAAACTAAAAGCTCCTGAACTCTTCATAGGAAGAGACTTCAGGAGGTGATGTTAGCTTTAGATCAGAACATGTCAATAACTTGAAGCTCTTAAATCTTTTACGCCACTTTATGCGCGCAGATTAAGCCTTGTTTATCATATGAACATCTCTTTGAGGAAAAGGAATATTCACTCCAGCCTCATCTAAAACTTTTTTAGTTTTTTCATGCATGTCGAAATAAACATCCCAATAGTTTTCCGTTTTTGTCCAAACTCGGAATGTGAGATCTAAAGCACTATCCCCAAAGCTCACCAAGCCGACAAAGGGTCTGCCAGGCTCGCTCAAAACTCTGGAGTCTGCTTCAGCCATTTTAACCAAAGCCTGTCTCGCTACATCTACACTATCCGAATACCCAATCCCTACAGCGACATCAACACGTCTCACTTCATTAGCACTAAAATTGCTAATCGTGCCCGAGGTCATTTGTCCATTGGGAACCATGATTTTCTTATTATCTAAAGAGTTTAAAACCGTCGTAAAAACATCGATCCGCTCTACAACACCTTCTACATCTTGAGCCACTACATAGTCACCGACTTGATAAGGCTTAAAGACCATTAACAAAACACTAGATGCAAAGTTACCCAGCGTTCCCTGCATGGCCATACCTAAAGCAAAACCAACCGCACCTAAGACTGCAATAAATGAAGTCGTGGCCACGCCCACCATGCTGACGACAGAAATCACCAACATGATCTTTAATAGAGTGCCTAAGACTCCGGACAAAAATGGAACCAAAGTCTCGTCCATGCCTCTTTTTTTAAGAACATGTTCAAAACCACGTACAATTTTTTTCACGACCCAAAGTCCAACGGCCAAAACGACAATAGCTAGGACGACTTTAGGTAAGTACATCATAGACATTTCAATGGCTGTTTCTACAAAACCTGTTAACTTGCTACTGGCTTCATTCAATTCATTCATGTGTTTATCTCCTTTAAGTTTTTTTATCTGTGGTTTGAGTAATAACCTAGATCCGTGGATAAGAGGCGAGGGAAAACCCATCAAACACCCTCCTCCAGTGTCGTGCTCAAAATGTTCTCTTTAAGCCTTACAGGTGAGTCGGCTTCAAGAGAACATTTTTGGGCTAGACACTGCTGAAGCAGGTTTTATGGCTTTTCCCTCGCCGCCTACCTGCGGATCTGGGTAATAAATTTGTACTGAAGTGTTTTTTAAACCAAATTTTAGGGGTAAACCTTAAACGCTAGCAATCATATATTAAATGACACGCTCATTAAATGAGTTATAAAACAAAAACCTCAGCACGTTCAACATAACTTAACATTTAATTTTGATAAAAAAAAAGGCCCTCGCAGTGAGAGCCTTTCAAATCAACTCATTTTAGTTCATTAAGTTTAAGAATTATTTTTATCTAACTTGATACCCTTGTTTTTAAGGATTTGGATTACTAACTCTTCTAAGAGTTCAGGCTTAAAGCCATTGACCTTCGCGCCTTCAACCAAAAAGGCTGGAGTCCCTTGAAAGCCTAATTTAGGACCAGTAGCTTCACTAGCATCACTAGCGAGCCTAAGAGCCACAGGGTGATTTTTGTCAGTTAAAGAGTCATCGTAATTTTTCTTGGCTTTTTTAAAATCAGCACCCATGACTTCCTTAGCAACACTGACAACATACTCAGTACCTTTTTGCTGAAGAGTTCTCTGGTTTGAATAAATTTTAGCGTGAAATTCTAATGCTTTTGCATTATCGACCATAGAAATCGCCTCAAAATATCTAGCTGGTGGAACAGACTTTGGCCCCAAAACAGGAAGCTGTTTGTACATCACACGGACGTTTTTTCCATACTTTTTTTGCAATTCTTTAACAGCAAAATGAGCTCTGGCACAATAACCACATTGGTAATCAGCATATTTAATGATTGTGACGGGAGCATCTTTTGGACCTACAAACGGTCGTGAATTGTCGATCTTTGCATCAGTAAACGGATCTTTTAAAAGCTTGGCAACTTCATTCAGCTTATCAGAAGCTTGCAAAGACTTCTGCACATGCATAACAGCATCACGATAACCTTCAGGGTCTTTTTTTAAAGCTTCATAAATGATGCTTGGATCATTTTTTATGGCTTGTTTGATTAATGGCGAGCAGCCAGAGAAAATTAAAGTAAAACTAATTAGAGCAAAAACGGACTTCATCAGGACACCTCATGTAAGTGAAAGGTTAAACATTCAAAAAATTCACTTTATCTATAGTAGCAGCATAAGGGTTCTTGACAAGACATGGTCCTGTACTTTGTGATGAAAAAGACACCATTGAAGCTTTCACGAAGGAATCACCTATGAAATATCTCATTCTTATTGTTTTTTTTGGACTTTCTCAACAGGTTTGGGGCCTCTCCTCCAACTACAAAGAGCTCCAATTCAAAGACTATGATGACTTAAACCGGATAGTTCAAACCGCTATAACAAAGTCTCGACAATTTAACTATCAAACAGATCTTAAAAATGCGGTTAGACCTCTGGCACTTGTTTATGAACGTATCCTGGCTCGGCCCAATGCCGATAATTTGATTTCAAAGCTTGTGGGGCCCATTGAAGCCGACCTCCTTACAATGAAGGTTTACGATAATATCATTACCAACATCTTCCAAAGAGGAAGCGATATCATTGAAAACTCCTCCCTCAGTGTGGACCGCAGAGCCACTGCGATGATCACTATGCGCAACCTCCTCATTGAACTTAAGCCAAAGGTGATCAATTCCAAAAAAACGGCAAAGGCTGTCTGCCAAATTGCTGATTGGAAGCTTAAAATCCCAAAAGATATTCGAAAAAGCACTCGACTCACTAGCCTCATTTCTAATCAATCACCCAGTGATTTAGCTATTGATATAATGAAGTGGTACCTCAGACAAAAAGGTCAGGTGATCTCTCAAAATAAATCTAAAAACTGCCCTTTAACTCACTTGAAAATAACCTAAGCACATGTTTTTAAAGAACTAAATCAGAATTTAAAACAGGTGATGGAAGCATCTGTTTCTATTGTTTTGCACTCGCATATAAATTGCCAACCAGCTTTACACCCCTCATCAACAACTGATTTTCTATCGACAGAGCTTGAAGCTTAAAGTACTTTCCGTCCAAATTAGCAAGGGCTAGCCACCTTTTAACGACTAAATATAAGCTTTCTTGGCCAAGGAAAAATCTATGTCTCAATTTTTATTTTTGCTTCTTTTTTGAGTGGCTCATTTGCAAACTCTACTCCCAGCTGTGACCAACTCCCAGGCTGGCAACTCGCTCCCTATGTAGAGTTTACCGCCAGTAGTAGTCTGCGTGAGGTTGTGGTCACTAATCTAAAGATAGGCCCATGGCGCCCCCCTCAAATGTTAATAGGAATTCCAATGCCTGGCTTTTCGTGGGCTAAAGCTGGAGAGCAGTTTCCGGGCATCAGACATTCTATTGGGGAAGGACCCAGCTTTTTGGGAGCAATGAGCATAGAAACCCATATAGAAACTAAAGGGCAAGATTTCCTTAAAATTACAATTATAGGATTAATTGAAAGTGCTCATCTCACCGAAGCTCACATTCATAATCTAAAAACAATTTTTCCAAGCCTTAAAGTTGATACCCAAAATATTGATGGACCTGAAGGGAGAAAGAAGATCCAAGCCACACTGAGCTTAAATCAAGCCGACCTCCCTGACCATCACTCTTTTAAGCTTGTCTCCAGGAGTTTAATAAAAACTTTATTGAATGACCCCGTAGGAGTTTTAGGGCGACCACAAATTCAAAGTATACCAGGTTACACACTTCCGAAGCCGCTTTCCAAATTAGATTTAGTAAGTCGCAATATGGATTTCTTTGGATATTTCGGTGAGTTTGTAGCTGTTTCAAATGGCTTGTGGAGAGCTCGTCATCGTAGATATGATTTAGACCTTCTTGATTCCCAGATGACCATAGACCACAACGGCAAAATGACATTTTCATTACAGCATCACCACTCAGTAGGGGAACTTAAAGCGAATATACGCAGGGTTGTGAGTGCTCTATTATTTATGAGCTTTGACCAAGTTCAAAATCACAACTTGTGGCCATCAGCTGAAACTGATGGCATAAGTTGGCTGACTTTTCATGGGTTCAGCCCTGATCTAACAGCAATTGAAGTCATTAAATGGCTTAATCAAAGCCAAGGTCAACCTGGCTTTCAAGTTCCCATTGAAAATTTAAACCCTAGACAAGTGGAATTTGCAAAACAATGGATGCTTAAAAAATTAAGACAAGACGATTTATCTGGGACAGGCGTAGAACTTAAACATATTATTAAACTAGATTAATTAATAAGAGGTGACCCAACTGTTGAAGTTACAAAAATTCATAAAGTTGAACTTAAAGCTACTCGAATGAATATACACTCTCAGCCGAAGCTAAAGTAAATCATTTATGTTTATAGAAGTATTTACCCATTCACTTTCGTCAGAGAGGTGTGACACCAGAATTATTAAACTATTTTTAGCATAATCTTGAATCAAGCTTCGAGATTTATGGATTGAGCCAGGATCAAGAGAGCTCCAAGGTTCGTCTAAAAACAAAATTTTAGGTCTGTGAGTCAAAACTCTTAACAGTGCCAACCTTTGCTTCTCACCTTCTGAATAGGTGCCAACTTGGCGATCGATAATTTGTTTTAGATTAAATTCTTTTAACTGGTGCTCATCTATTTTAATATCTCGTCGTCCCAGTAAAATATTTTGCCTTCCAGTCATTTGCTCAAAGTGATTTTGAGTTTGAAAAACAAAAGCTTTATTTTTTAAGAGATCGAACCAGCGTACTCGATCTTCAAATTTAGCGAATTCCAAAGCTGAATATTCATTCAAATCCGCGAGCCCATGGATTAAACTCGTCTTACCACCACCAGAAGCTCCATAAATGTGGAATACACCTTTTGCTGGTAATTCTAAATTCGAATAACTCAATTTTAAGCCTGGATACGAGACCCGAACTTCTTTAAAAAAATACATCTAAACACCACCTCAATCAGGAGCACCCAAACCAGGGCAAATATAAGAAGTAAAAAAGTCAGACTCGTTGCATCTGAAAGCTTATAATTTGAAATCAGACTTTTAATCAGCAAAGCTACTGTAGACTCTTTTAGAGTGAGCGATGACAAAGCAAACTCACCCAAAACCCAGAACCCGCCCATTTGAAGAGCTCTTTTAAGCCCTGGAAGATACTCAGGAAGTTTTGCATTAAAAAAAAGCCAACTATAACTCGCCCCATAGTCAGAAACAAATACGTCCGTTTTTCTTTCTGTCTCAGAGTTCATTACCAAATATAATGGCTTCAAGATTGGATAAAACAAAAAGACGTATAATAAACTTGTCAGCCCTCGAGTCTCATTCGGGTCCAGTTTATAAAACAACATCGCCCACATCATAAGAGGCGCAGGCAACATCACAAATATCCATTTAGGGGTGCTCAACTTATATGAAAAATATAGGTCTAAATAAAAAACAAGAATAAAGATAAAACTAAATAAAACTAAAAGTTCTAAACTTAAAAAAAAAGCAGCTTGAAACATCTCTGACTCAAGCCAGGAAAAATCAGTAACAAACCCCTTTAGGACCAGAGGCGCAGCAAAAAACAAACCCGGAATCAAACCCAAAATCACTCCCCCTTTGGTCTTCATAAAAATAGGAGTTTTAGCTTTGGCTTTAAAGCCTAACTGGAAGCTCTTGTTCCTGATGAAGAAAAAGAAGACTGCTAAAAATAAAAACTGAACTAAACTCAAAAAGAGAGCTTGTGATACCTCAGAGTCATAATAAAACTTTTGATAAACCGTATACTCCAAACTCACAGCACTTGCGCCACCTAGAAGCATCGGCAGGGACAAGGAGCTCAAGGCAAAAAAGAAAATAAACAAACCTACTCTTAAAAAAATAGTTTTTAAATACGAACGAGTTAAAACTTTAATTTTAAAAAAGAAAGACATTTTATGAAGCCTTATTAAATTCTTATTCTCTAGAATAAATTTTTGAATATAAGGAGCCGTCAGAACACCCACCCAACCTAGGTTCAACAACACATGGACGCCAACAACGTGCCAAAAACCTTGTGGATATATATTAAATGTGGTCCACAAACCTATATAGCTCAAACCAATAAACAGACTTGGAATAACCTGAGGAGTAAGGAATAAAAATGAACAGATTTTTTTAAGAGATCCCTCTTGCATCTGCGCCAAGCTTAAACCGGCATAACCACCAAGAATGACAGAAAAAAAACAAGACAAAAAGGCTTGCAGAAACGAACTCTGAATTTCATACCAAGGAAGCCTTACCCTTGAGACTGGATATACAAAAAAAACACTGAGTGGCATAATAAAAAGAAGGCCAACATAAAGAAAAAGGTAAGTCTTTTGAAAAAATTTAAAATTCATCTTTTTTAACAGGTGACGTCCTGACAATACTCGTCCCATAATTTTGGCGAAAATTTTGAGGAAAAATTCTTTAAAATATTTAATTTAGGGATACGGCCTTCCCATGGATGGTCAATAGACTGTACTGGCTGCATAAATTGCTTTTCTAAAATGAGCTTCATCATTTGAGGTGAGTAAAATTCTTTCAAAAAAACTTTTTGATGAGGGCTGTCTGAATTTTTTGGTACAGCTAAATACTCTTTTTGAACTGGGTGTCCTTCATCAACTTGGATTATTTGAAAATCCATATTTTTTTCAACCTCCCAGTGATATAAAAGAGATGTTGAATAGCTCAAAGCATAATCAACGGCACCAGACTGAAAGACGCTATAACTATCAGACCATGAGGCGGCCCAAACTGGCTTTACTTTTAAGGTCTTAAAGCTCTCCATAAAATAATTCATAAAACTCAACCCCAGAGAACTTGTTTGTGGGCGTGGTAAAATCCATTTTTTGTCTTTCAAAAAATCAAAGACTTTATTCCAAGTTTTAAATTTTATAGAGCTAGAAGATCGAATGATCAACGCTAGTGGAGCCCAATCATAAACATAAAATTTTCTCTCTAATCCTAAATCAAAAAAAGGATTTTCGATACTCACCAAAGAATCAAAGTCTACATTTTGATATTTCTCTTTATGAACAAGGGCACTTTTTTGATCTAATCCAATAACAAGATCAATTTTTTTCTTATGGTCTAAGACAGCACTTAACAGGCCTGCACTGGGAACTTTTTGAATGTTCACTTTAAAATTATTTTTAAGACCGATATTTTTTAACTCATCCCCAAGGCCTTGAGCTAGAGAGGAATAAGTTAAAATTTCAAAAGAAGTTTCACTTTGATTGGGAGCCTCTTTCTTTTTAAAAACACTAAACGACACTGCAGCCAGAAAAAAAACTAGAATAAGTAGAAGATTCTTTTTTACCACAGAAACCCCCTCCTTCTTTTATAAAAGTAGTAATCCAAACCCAGACAACGTCCAGCCCCTGCCCAGAACAGCGCCACTAAGCCAACCCTATAGGCCATGAGCAAATCAACATGAAGTGGGTTTTGAATTTGGGACAGCCAAAATAAATAAACAAAAAGAACCACACACACAGGGCGCACAAGAAAACCTAGAATTAAAAGTACCCCACCAATAAGCAGTAAAGTAAAATCTAGATATGAAAAAAACTTCCAATAAGACACAGCAAACTCTTCAAATACAAAGTTCCAAGCATTAGACCAATCTGATCTCACAAACCACTGTTTGACCCAAGAGGAGAAAATCGGTTGCTCTAAATAATTTAAAGCTTCGTGTTTAAAGGCTAGCCTGAAAAGGCTTAACCCCATAAACAAACGAATGAAGGTCACAGGAAAAAAGTGTCCTATATAACGTAAACTCTCAACGAGATCTTTGAGCATGTTTTTACCCCTTTAGTCTTCTTTCCAAGAGAGTAACATATTTAATAGAAAGTGTAGAATTGAGAAAAACACCGGCCCTTCTGAAGTGGGCTAAGTCATTAAAAATTCAATTTTGACGAGGGGCAGACATCCGAGAGATAACATTTTTCACAGTGTGTCTTTCTAGACTTACAGGGTCCACGCCCATGTAGTATCAGCCAGTGGGCAAAACGAACCCAGTATTCTTTAGGTATCACCTTCATAAGGTCTTGTTCAATTTTCACAGGATTCTCTGAAGCCGTAAGTCCTAAGCGCTTTGCAAGTCGCCCGACATGGGTGTCCACCACAACCCCCTCTGGTGCGTTGAAGCATTCACCAAGCACCACATTTGCTGTTTTCCTTCCCACCCCACGAAGCTGAATCAGCTCGGCTAATTTCTGGGGAACTTTTGATTTGTGATGATCCACAAGATCTTGTGACATAAACTTTAAACTCTTGGCTTTGTTTTTATAAAATCCAGTTGAAAAAATATAAGCTTCGATCTTTTCTAAAGACCAGGTCGCAAGCTCCTCTGGAATCTTACAGTCTTTGAATAGTTTTTTTGTGACTATATTCACTCTTTTATCTGTACATTGAGCACTCAATATGGTTGCAACAAGAAGCTCTTCCGGAGAGTCGTAATCCAATTCACATTGAGGATCAGAGTTGTATTGAGTGAAAACTTTGATTAGATCTTGAACCCAAGCTTTTTTGGCTTTTAGGGACCTCAATTCGCTTTTTTTCATATCACACACCTCGACCTGAAATTTATACCACAAAACTTTGAAATGCTTGAACTCATTTGAATGAATCTAATTTTATGGATTTCTTTGAAACACAAACCATTTTACGGCTGTTGTTTCGCTATCCGCATTTGATTATACTATCTCCGGGCTCACACTCTTTTGAGCTTAGATTTTTTTTGACGGAGGTCTCAGTTTATGAAAAAAATAGCTCTTCTACTCTCAGGCTGTGGCTATCTAGACGGAACTGAAGTTACCGAATGTGTCTCAACGATCATTAAGCTTTCTGAGTTGGGAACAAAGTGGACTCCATTCTCCATCAGTAAGTCTTACTCTCCCACATCACACTTTGCTCCGGAGCATTCCCCCCCAGGACCCTTGAATTGCCTTGAAGAAAGCGCCCGCATCACCCGTAGCCAAATGACAGATTTAAAAGAAATACGAGTCAAAGACTACGACGCTCTCGTTATCCCAGGAGGCTACGGCGTAGCTAAAAATTTTTGCTCTTGGGCACTAGATGGACCCAGCTGCTCTGTTGATAAAAATGTGAAATCTGTTATTGAAGAGTTCCATAGTTTATCCCTCCCCATAGGAGCTTGGTGTATTGCTCCAGCACTAGTCTCGAGAGTTCTAGGCCAGCATAACATCCAAGTCACAATCGGAAACGATACAGAAACCGCTGCAGGCATTGAAAAAACAGGGGCCATTCACGTCCCCTGCAGTGTCACTGACTTTGTCACAGACAGAGAAAACAAGATCATCTCGACCCCTGCCTACATGCTTCAAGCCCAACCTCATGAGGTCTTTCAAGGTATCAGCTCTGCCCTCAAAGAACTTTGGGAAATGGCTTAGCTCAAACTGCCTACACTCTATTTAAAGAAGAAGATAGAGTCGTCAGTGTCTTCGGTGGGTGCAATGAGCAAGGATATTACTTTATCTCTCAACTTAAGCATTGAAGTAAAAAAATAAATATTTTCGCAACAGAATTTTTTTTAAATTAAAAGCCCAAGTTCAATTTACTCAAAGAGGACTTTGACTTTCTCAGAAACAGGATAGGCTTGGCAGGAGAGGATCATACCCTCTTCGTAGTCCTCATCTAAAAGCATTCCCGTATCAGCCACATCTACAGCCCCCTTAAGAACGGTGCACTGACAAACCATACATGTGCCCTCAGAACATGAATAAGGAGGATCTTCCCCAGCTCGTATTAAAGCTTCTAAAATAGTCTCCCCTTTTTGCGGAGCAACTGTTACATCTATGCCATCAATTTCTGCGTCTATTTTAAGACACTTTGCTTTTGCTAAATCAAGGTCACCGACACGTCTATAATCACTGTCTTCAGGGTTTATTTTAGGTGTGAAAGCCTCTTTTAAAATTTGTTCTCTGGAGTGGCCCTTTTGGCCCAAAAAACTCTCAACACTTTCCATAAAACCCCAAGGTCCACACACATAAAAAATAGGATCTAAAGGGGTTTGCCACCTGAGATAACAAGTTTGCAGAATCTCAGTATTTATTCTTGAATAAAACTCAACCCCAACAACACCTTGAGCTCCTGTCATCCCCCAAAAGATTTTGAAGTTTTCAAAAGTATTTTCCATTTTTTTAAACTCTTTAAAAAACATGCAATCTTCAGAAGTTCGGCACCAGTACATAAGGTGCACAAAACTCTTTGGGTCCTGAAAAAGGATCTCTTGAATCATAGCGTAGATAGGAGTCACCCCGCTGCCTGCAGCAAAAAAAACATGGTTTTTGGGTTTAGAGGTTTGCGCTACAAATTCACCTTGAGGCACAAGCACGTCGACAACATCACCGACCTTAAGCTGATCAACGAGATAAGAAGACATCTTACCTCCGGAGATTTTTTTAACTGAAATTTGAAAATAATTATTTACGCTAGGGCAAGAACTCAGAGAATAACTGCGAGTGACAAGTTCTCCATTAATTTCTATTTCCAAACCTATAAACTGGCCCGCTATATATTCAAAATCTTCTTTATTAAATGCTGGTATCCGAAACCGAATAGACACAGACTCAGAAGCCTCTTTAATAATATCTGAGACTTGTAATTTAAATTTATTTACTTTTTTATCTGCACAGGACATGTCCATTCTCCATGTATTTTAATATCACCTATTAACTTAGGCTGACCCTCATCTAATCTGACCTGAAGACTCCCACCTGGAGTCAAAAGTTCAAATATAGATGGCTCATCCTCATTCTTATTTTTTATAAAAGCTGCGGCACAAACAGCACCAGTTCCACAAGACAGTGTCCAGTTCTCCACGCCCCGTTCATAGCTCACAGTGTGGATCACATTTTCATGTTCATAACAAAATGTAATGTTCGCGCCGTTAGAACCATACTCCACACTTTGTCGAAGCTTAAAAGCTTTTTCATAAATTGACTCTAAATTTAAAATATCAAACTCTTCATTTACAATGTAGTGAGGAACACCACAGACCCAGAGAAGATCTTGCTTCTGCTCAACAACAGGCATATCCACACTGGCTCTATATTCATTAACAATTTCAGTGGAGATGGGTCCCACTGGGGTTTCGATCGTCAGATTATTTGTACGGCTTCCATGGTGAAAATTCCAAACACATATGGCACGAGCTGCATTACCGCAAAACTCAGGCTTTGAACCATCTTTATTGTAAAAATCCCAACTTAAAACTTCTGGTTCAGAGCCATAGTTAAGCCAAATCATTCCATCAACCTCCGTCTCTGAATTCTGACAAAGCTGTCTAACAACCCCTGGCCTGTCTAAAAGTTCAACAGTCTTCCCCTGTCTCTCTTTGAGACAGAGGAAGCTATTGCCTGTTCCCGAAATTTTAAAAACACTTAATTCCATAATGATTACAGGGCTTTACGCCTCTATCCTAAAATATCTTAAAGCCTTAAATTCTTGGCACAATCTGTGAAGTTAAGTTTATATGAAAACAATAACAAAACCGATCTTTTTTCTAGTTATCAGCATTTTATTTATCTCTTGTGGACCTGACAACTCCTCACTGAATGGAGCTATACTAAATGGATCCTCTTCTGGTTCAACCGGCATTCACACTGCGACCAATACACCTGTGAGCTCTTGCACTGCTAACATTGTTCACCCTCATGCTAAGAACCTAAACTATGGACATGAGTATGTTCAGACTGGAGGAGTCAGCATAGCTAACGCCGCTGTTTATCGTCAGTTTTTAAATTATGCAGCCGGCTGTATTAACGATGCTGACAATTTAGATATTTATTCATGTTCTAAATATGATTCCTACTTTAACTTTGTTTTACTCATTCCAAAAAGCGCACCTCAAACACCTCAGGTTTTCTTAAACACAAGGTTTGAAGGTTTTCCTCTGCTTCAACAATATGGGAGTAGAGATCTTGGTTTTGGCCACTACAATCGATATCAAACTGTGCAAACTCAAAATAGTTATACACAATCAAACCCACTCCACTTTGATTTTACAGACAGCAGAAAAATATGTTACGAGAATCGAATGATTGTAAATAGCTTGATCAAAAAATTTGAGCCAACTGCCGAACATAATGCACCTCAAGCCTGGTTACAGTACATAGCAGATGAAGGGAACTCCAATGATCTTTATATACGAGGAACACTCTATCTTACCCTTACTAATCAAGGACAAATTCTATCTTCAGAACCTTTTGCCACTGTGAATTTAAGGCTCTTAACAAAGTAACTCCTCCAGCAACTCGCTGAAAAGCCTTTCTGACAAAGGACATTAAGCTTCAAATAACTGAGCTTGTGTCGCCAAAGGCACTAGAAACCAACCCAAACTAGACTTTTTTAAAAAAGATCTAGTTTTTTTATTGACCCCAGTTCAATTTACCGATTCAATTTTAAATGTGCCAAACACTATTTTAACGGGGGTATCCTATGAACAAAGCACAATTAATCGAGGCCATCGCACATAAGAACGATTTCACAAAAGCTGATACTGAGCGCATGCTCGAAACTTTTATGGACGTTGTTAGAAAGTCTGTAAAAAAAGGTGACGAAGTGAAGCTCGTTGGATTTGGAACTTTTGCTAAGCTTAAAAGAAAAGCTCGTAAAGGAAGAAATCCTCAAACAGGTCAAGAAATCAAAATCCCTGCAACTTGGTATCCAAAGTTCAGACCTGGAACTGAGTTCAAAAACATGCTTCGCAAGAAGTAAATTTATTTCATATTTATGAATTGAATTTAAAATGCCGATTTTCTAAGTCGGCATTTTTTTTTGACTCTCTGAAATTGGGCCCCCTCCAGCCTGAGCTTTCAGGACTCGGGACTCAGTTGAAACAGGCAAGCACCCAAGTGATCGGCTTTTTCGGCCAGTTTCTGATCATTTATGAGCTCTATCAAGCACTGTGTTTCTCTGTGAGAAGCCAGCGCAATTTCATAAAACCTCTTTCTATCTTTTATACTTGTTTTCCCTGATCCCTTGGCCAGGTTTAGACAGACGCTGAGACTAGCTCGGCTCATCTGGTCTTTCATATATCTAGGCAGCTTTACGGATTGAAGGATCTGCTCGGGATCAACTCTTAAGAGCTAGCCTTAGTATCTGTCTAAACTTAGCTGAAGGCAGTGCAAAGCAAACTGACAAAGAGAGAAGGCGGTATTACTTCATAGCATTGGGATCGCAAAGAGAGGTTTACTGTTTATTAGAGTGAGATAATTTTGAAGCTTTGATTTCAGATGCTGATCAGCTAGGTGCCAGTCTCTACAAACTGACTCAGTCGATCTGCCCCTGAAGCCGGGGGGCCATGGGGCAGGAGTTATTCCTAAAACCCACAATTTTAAAAGAGAACCTTTTTTTTGCTCACTTTAATTCATCAACTAGACACTTGCCATTTAAAGCTAGCGCTACCCTAAATCTGTATCGATCATGTTAAAGATCCTGGTGATATACTGGGCGCACTTAGGTTTTCCCTTTTTCTGTGGAAGTGATTTTTTTCAAAGTGAACTCCAGCTTTGAGCATTTATATTTTTAATACGGGTTTTAGTCTGTTTTAATCCTTATAGGTTTGTAGAGCCTCTGAAAAAATGTTAATTCCTTATATATGCGCTATTTATTAATATCTCTTCTCTTTTTTTCGGGTTGTATTTCAGTTGAGCTCCCAGGAGGCAAATCTAAAAATTCTTCAACAATGTCATTTGAGACGCCCCAGCCCGAGTATGACTCCTACAAGCTGGCAGATGCAGATAAAGCGTGGATTCAAAAAAGCTCGGGCAACAGCATCTCCGTCAAAAGTGCTTGCTCAGACACAAGTGATGTAAATCCACAGGCTTGGCTAGAAGGGCTCATACAGGATTTTGAAGGTCAAAAAGAGACTTTAACTGAATTTAATTTTAATAATCGTGAGGCCTATGCTTCTGAATTTTTCACCTCTATAGATGGTGTCGAAAACTTGGTTCAGGTTCTCACTTTCAACAAAAATCACTGCCACTATATTCTAACTTCTGCCAGCGTTAAACCTCATTTTGATAAAGCACGTGTAGAATTTAAAAATTTCTACAATGGTTTTCGTGTGCCATGATTTTAATTTTAAGATCCTTAGAAGTCTTAGGGGGCATGACTCAAGTCTTTTTAAAATGCATAGCCGAGCTCAGGTATCGCCGTCCATCCATTAAAGACATTTTGGATCAAACCTATGAAGTCGGTATCAGTAGCCTACCCTTAATCGTAGTTATGGGCTTTAGTTCTGGAATGGTAATGACTCTTCAGTTTGGCCTGGGTCTTGAGCCTTTTGGCGGGAAACCCTATGTCCCTAAGGTCATGGCCCTTTCCGTATTTTTAGAGCTGGCTCCGGTATTCACAGCTCTTATGGGCGCAGCCCGCATGGGGGCCGGTATGGCTTCAGAAATAGGCTCTATGACTGTCACCCAACAAATTGATGCTA
The DNA here is from genome assembly GCA_937936325.1 of uncultured Bdellovibrionales bacterium. Lineage (GTDB taxonomy): Bacteria > Bdellovibrionota > Bdellovibrionia > Bdellovibrionales > UBA1609 > CALGWV01. The sequence continues at coordinate 16,590 of CALGWV010000034.1, forward strand.
TGAGAGCCTTAGGGACTTCGCCTTACCAGAAGATCATCTTACCTCGAATCATAGCTTGTTTGCTTTCGTTCCCTATTTTGACTCTTCTTACGTGTGTCCTGGCATTAACTTCAACAGCTATCATTGGTGTGACCGAATTAGGCTTGGATTTACTCTTCATCACTCAAAAGTTTTACTCGTCTATTACGCTTTGGGAGTTTTTATCTGGCTTCCTAAAATCTTTTGGCTTTGCGCTTTGTGTGGCTTTGCCGGCTTGTTATTTTGGACTTAACGTTAAAGATGGAACTCGAGGTGTCGGACGAGCCACGACCATGGCTGTGGTCACTGCATGTGTGCTTATTTTTATCAGTGACTATTTTATGACAAAATTTTATTGGGTGATTTATCCTTATGGCTCACAGTAAACAAAAATTATTAAGCGTTCATCAACTTAGAAAAAGCTTTGGCTCAAAACTGATTCACAAAGATGTGAGCTTTGATGTCCACCAAGGGGAGTGCCTTGGACTGCTAGGAGGCTCTGGCTCTGGAAAAAGTGTCATCTTAAGAAGCATGATTGGGCTTGAAAAAATTGATTCAGGGACAATTGAATTTAAAGAACACCAGCTTCACAGCATCAATGAAGAAGATTGGCTGCCCATTCGAAAGCAAATCGCCTATGTCTTTCAAAATGGGGCTCTTTTTGACAGCCTCACTGTGGAAGAAAACCTATTATACCCACTTCAATCCCATTCTAGCTTAAGTCTTACAGAGTCTAAAAAACTCATCACCACAAGGCTCAATGAAGTGGATCTTTTTGATACTGAATCTCTCTACCCTTCAGAGCTCTCTGGTGGAATGCAAAAACGAGTGGGTTTAGTGAGAGCCACAATTTTAGACCCAGAGCTCATTTTATATGATGAGCCCACAGCGGGCTTGGACCCTAAAAATACAAACAATATTCGCGACAGTATTTTAGTCATGAAATCCAAAGGCTATAGTTCTATTTTTGTTTCCCACGATATGGCTACAGCCATTGCGGTTTGTGATAGAATTATTCTTTTAAGAGAAGGTTCAATTGTTGCTGAAGCCACTCCCCAAGAGCTTAAAATTCAAAACCATCCCATCAGACAGTTTATCGAAGGAACACAATGAAAAATAATCGTTTATGGATTAGCGGACTTTTTTTAATCTTTGGAATAGCTCTTTTTTTTGGAATCCTCTCTTTCATAGGAAGTGACGACGCCATTTTTGATAAAAAGTATTTCATTAAAGCCAAGCTTAAAGATGCCCAAGGGCTCTACTATGGGAGCGTCGTTTCTATTTCGGGTTTAACCGCCGGGAATGTCTACTCACTAGAGTTTGATAAGGACTCAGGAGATGTTCTTGTCACCATGAAAATCAACAATAATTTTAAATCCATGTTCACAAGCACTTCTGTGGGACAATTAAAAACCCAAGGAGCCTTAGGGGATCGTTACATCTGGGTTCAATCTGGTGAAGGCGAAGGCTCCCCCTTGAATGACGGCGACTTTTTAGAAATGAAAAACTCAGCGGATCTTCTGGAGCAAATTGGACAACAAGTGGATAAAATTGGAAAAATCGACGAAACCCTAGGCCATTTAAACACATTACTAGTAAACCTAAATTCTAAAGTCCAACAGCTTGATTTTAAAAGTTTACAAAATGACACAAAAAAAACTCTAGGCAATCTCAACGCTTCTGTAAATTCACTCAATACAGAGGTCATTGGAGAGCTTCACACTACGCTTAAAAACATTAATGAGGGACAAGGTACTTTAGGAAAATTAATTAAAGAGCCCACTTTGTACAACAAGATTTCAAGCTTTGTTGGTGTAGGTAAAAATAAGAGCTTTATTAAAAACCAAATGCGCAAAACCATAGAAGAAAGCGAAAAAACAAAATAATTTTTTCTAAAAACTATTTTAATTATTCGAAGCTACTGATGATGTGTTTCAGCTCAAGCTTTTGCTTATCAGACATGACTGGGAGTTTAGAAATGTTACTCGTCCAAAATATTTTTTCTATCCATTTTTTTCCAAAAAAAGCATTTGTTTTTTGAACCACTTGAGGTGTGAAAAAAATAAGATGACTTTGAGCTGTTGCATGCTTGACCCAAGCAAACAAACAATTTCCTCTAATACATATGGGGTAGGTGTAAGCCGCAATATCCTCCCCCACAATCTGTTCCCAGTCCCTGGTGAGCTTCATCATCTGAAAACCCCGGGATAGGGGCTGACTTGGATCTGTAAAAAGAGATCTTAAAACATCCTCACCAGAAAAAAGTTTTTTTTTAGGTTTTGCCGACATAGTAAATAGGATTGCACAAAGGCTGAAGACTCGGTATACAAGTCCCAATGGATAACAAAATTAATATTATTGGTGCTGGTCTTGCAGGTTCTGAATGTGCGTTTCAACTGGCTGAAAAGGGCTATCAGGTTCAAATTTTTGAGATGCGCCCTCACACCAGCACAGCCGTCCACAAAACAGCCCATGCCGCAGAACTTGTGTGCTCTAATTCTTTCGGTAGCCAAACCGACTACTCAGCTTCAGGCCAGCTCAAATGGGAGGCGGAACAGCTCAACTCTCTCATTCTAGATACGGCCCGTAAATACAGTGTCCCGGCAGGTATGTCTTTAAGTATCGACAGAGAGAAGTTCCCCGAGTCCATACAAAAAACTTTAGCTGCCCACCCCAATATCACAATCACAAATGAAGTCTTTCACAATATTGAAGATCTTGAGGTTCCTACGGTTGTGGCCACTGGTCCCTTAACCCACCCAGATCTAGCAGCAAGTATTGCCTCGCACTTTTCAAAGCTTTTAGATGATAAAGATTTTTTATACTTTTATGATGCTATCGCTCCGATCATTGATACTGACAGCATCAATATGGATATTGCCTGGATGCAAAATCGTTATGAAGATGATAACGGTCACTACATCAATTGCCCCCTCACCAAAGAGCAATATTACAATCTAATAAATGAAATCAACGAAGCTAAAAAAATGGAGTTTAAAGAGTTTGAAAAAATCTCTTACTTTGAGTCTTGTATGCCCATAGAAGTTCTGGCTTCGCGAGGCATAGAGACAGCTCGATTTGGGCCCATGAGCCCTAAGGGCCTCACCTCTCCTGCTGGTGAAAAGTTTTATGGCATTGTTCAGCTACGCCAGGATAATCAAGAAAAAACAGCTTATAATATGGTAGGATTTCAAACCAAAATGGCCTACGGGGAACAAAAAAGAGTTTTCAGGCAGATCCCTGGTTTAGAAGATGCTGAGTTTTTAAAGCTGGGCAGCATTCATAAAAATATGTATCTCAATTCACCGAGGGTTTTAAATTCAGATCTTTCTTCCAAAAATAATCCTAACTTGTATTTTGCAGGACAGCTGACTGGAGTGGAAGGTTATTTTGAATCTACATGTGTTGGATTATTAGTGGCTTTATTTATTGATCAAAAGATGAAAGATCAGAGGTTTTTTCCACCTCCTAGAGCCTCAGCCATGGGGTCTCTTCTCCACGCTCTACAAGAGGCTAAAGATAATTTTCAACCTACCAACATCAATTTTGGTCTTTTGCCTAAAATTGAAATGGAAAAAAGAAATAAAAGACTCAAAAAAGAGCGCCAACTTGAAATTGCTAAATCAGAATTTCGATGCTGGCTACAAGATAAATAGGGTGTGTTGACAATTCATCTAGCTACTCCGACCTCGAGAGCCTGCAATTTTGAACTGTGCTCAAGAATTTTTTAATCAAAGTGGCCTTAGCTACGTTTCATAAAAAATTCTCTGCGCTCAACTCAAAATTTTTGGCTTTCGAGCTCTCGCTACGCTAGATGAATTGTCAACACACCCTAATTTTATTCTACAGTTACGGATTTCGCTAGATTCCTAGGCTGATCCACATCATTACCCATAGATAGAGCTAAGTGATAGGCCATAAGTTGCACTGGAAGCGTAGCCAAAATGGGTGTCACCACCCAATGGGCTTTAGGCATGGGAATAAAAAAGTTGCTCATCTCATCGAGATTTTTGTCTCCCACTGTCCCTACTGAAATCACTTGGCCACCACGTGCCTTCACCTCTTGAAGGTTGGATATTGTTTTTTCATATAAATGATCTTGAGGCGCTATCACAACACACATCATTTCTTTATCAATTAAAGCCAACGGACCATGCTTCATCTCACCTGCGGCATAGCCTTCAGCGTGAACATAAGCGAGCTCTTTAAGTTTTAAGGCCCCTTCCATAGCGATAGGAAATAAAGCCCCTCGTCCTAAATATAAGAAGCCTTTTGACTTAGACAATTCTTCACTGGCTTCTTTAAAAAAAGCATCATAACCCAAGAGCCCTTCAATATGAGCTGGGACTGCTAATAAACTTTGAACAAGTTCTTGCTCCTCTTCAGCTGATAAAACTTTTTTAGATTTTCCAAACATGATTCCAAGAAGTGCTAAAACAGACAAAGTGCTTACAAATGCCTTAGTGCTCGCCACACCAATTTCAACACCTGAGTTCATATATAGTGAAAAATCACTTTCCCGGTCGATAGTAGAATGAGGTGTATTACAAATACTCAAAGTGTCTACTCCAGCTTCTTTGGCCAGCCTTAAGGCAGCTAAAGTATCTGCAGTTTCACCACTCTGGGTGATAAAAACAACTAGTGAATTTGGAGGCAAAACAGGATTACGATATCTGAATTCACTAGCGACCTCTACTTCGACTGGAACTCTCCCAATTTGCTCTAAAACATATTCTCCATAGAGCCCGCCGTAAAAACTCGTTCCACAGGATACAATAAAAACGCGCTCAACTTGGGCAAAGTATTTTTGGGTTTCAGCAAAAGAATCTTTGATTCCTTGAATCTCGACCTCATGATTTTTTAAATTAATATGTGGCTTTAAAGCTTCGGCCACGGCTTTGGGCTGTTCGTAAATTTCTTTAAGCATAAAATGAGGATAGGTTTGTTTTTGAGCTTTTTCAGGAGACCAATCCATAGTTAAAATATTTTTTTCAATTTTCTCGTCAGTAGAGTTATAGAATTGATGTTTTGAACGGGCATTCACACTCACTAAGTCCCCATCATCAAAATGAACAATTTGTGTGGTATGGGGCAAAATGGCTTGAAGATCACTAGCTAAAATAAACTCATCACTTCCAATACCTAAAATTAATGGCGGACCTTGTTTGAACGCGACAACCTCATCAAGAGACTGACTTGAGAGAGCCAAGATAGCATAGGCCCCTTCAAGTTTTTTTCTCACATTTAAACAGGCCTCTATCAGTGTGAGTTTTTTTTGAATTTCAAAATTGAGTAAATGAGCCACAAGCTCAGAATCCGTGTCCGAAGTAAAAACGCAGTCTTGAGCCTCTAGAGCTGCTTTAAGCTCTCGGTAGTTTTCAATGATACCGTTATGGACAATTCCCACGTCCCCGACCACATGGGGATGTGCATTTTTTTCAATAGCTGGACCGTGAGTGGCCCAACGAGTATGGGCAATGCCCAAGTGAGCTAAGCTTTCTTGTCCTAAAACTTTTTTTTCTAAGTTAACGAGCTTTCCAGCAGCACGAAATCTTTTAAACTCTCTCTCTTTTAAAGTTAAAATACCCGCACTATCATAGCCACGGTATTCTAAAGTTTTTAAGGCATCTAACAAAATCTGCTCAGAAGGTTTTTGACCTAAATATCCTACAATTCCACACATTTTTATTTCTCACTTATGATAATTTTCTATGTTTTTTTGTCGAGCACGAGCTACAGCTAGCGCCTTCTCTGGCACGTCTTTTGTGATTGTCGACCCTGCGGCTGTGATCGCATTATTTCCGATTTCAACAGGAGCAATAAATTTGGTATCTGTTCCTACAAACACATCGTTTCCAATTTTAGTTTCATACTTTTTTTTGTCTGCAGCATAGTTACAAGTTATAGTTCCTGCTCCTATGTTCGCCCGCTCACCAATGGTGGCATCTCCAATGTAAGAATGATGGCCACACTTAGCCTCTTTTTTGAATAGGCTCTTTTTAGTTTCAACAAAGTTACCAATATGAACTTTTGCCTGAAGAGTCGTCTTGCTTCTTAAATGAGCCATGGGGCCCACACTATTTTCAGCTTCAAGCTCAGAATCTTCAATGACAGAATAAGCTTTAATATGAGATTTTGGGCCAATACTAGAATTTGAAATTCTCACACCAGATTCAATGAGTGTTCCAAAACCCACAGACGTGGATCCACTAAGGAACACACCAGGTTGCAACTCAACATCTGCCTCCAGCTTTACTTGTGGTTCTACGTAACAGTGCAGAGGATCCCAAACACGCACCCCTTCGTTTAAAAGTTGTGTCGCTTTTTTTTGAAACACAAAAGATTGGGCTTGCATGAGCGCATCCGGTGTATTTACTCCATGGGCTAAATGCGGGGCTCCAACAATAACACCAAAATGAGGCTGAAGAAGTTCAACTAATTGAGTCAAGTAATATTCATTTGTGACTGAACTGGGCTGAACCTTTGAGATACTTTTTTCAAGTCCCTCTTTTTCAAAAATATATATCCCAGTATTTATTAAATTTATTTTTTTCTCATCATCTGTAGCATCTTTAAACTCTACGACTTTTGTCAGACGACTTTTAGTGTCTATTTTTAAACGCCCATAATGCTCTGGAAACTCCAGCTCACAACCCACAAGAGCATGAGGTAAGTTATTTTTTTCGTAGTTTTGAAAAAGCTCGCCCACATCTGAAGCTTCAATCAATGGATGGTCCCCATTCATAACTAAAACATGTGACGTAGTGATATCATTTAATGGGACACTCTGTACTGCATGTGCCGTCCCAAGGGCTTCTTTTTGAACAACAATTTGAACTAAACTCTCGCTCTGGAGCTCATGCTCCAAGCTCTGCGCATTGTTAGGGCTTGCCACAACATAAATGGAATGCACAGACGAACTGAGTCGCATAGCACTGACAATCCTTGAGATCATAGTGGTCCCAGCCACCTTGTGGAGAACTTTGGTCCGGTCAGACTTCATTCGTTTTCCTTCACCCGCGGCCAAAATGATTGCTGTTAACATTAAAGCTCCTCTTTGCTTACTCACTGTGCACTCTTAGCTCCTCTACTCTAAAAGGAATCCAAGTGCGTCCAGTATAACAACAAAAATAGCAGTTTAGAGTGCAAAATATTTTGTGGCTAGCTGTGTTGGCCTGGGCCTAGGGCTGAATTTTCGAAGTCCCAGCATAGGACATGATAAAATTTAAACATGGAGACACTATTTTTTTACAAAGGAGACCAAAAATTTGAATGCTCCAAAGTCTATACTTTTATAAATTTAATTTTAAAACATAAAGCTAAAGAAGTTTTCGTGAGTTCACTCATTGCGCCCCAAGAATTGAAAAAACTAGTACTGCTTCAAAGTCTTAAAATTGAAATATTTAGTGATTTAAATCCCTTACCTAAGAATTTTAAAGCCATAAAAGACATTAACCTTGAAAGGTCTAAGAAAAAATCTTATTTAGAGTCTTCTGTTAGAATTGCAGATGAAACTCTAAACCTCTTAAAAGACCTAAAATTTATTTCCGAAAATTTGTTTGTAATATCTTATTTAGAAATCCTATCTGTCGTATTTAAATCTCGATTAGAGTTCACAACAAGCTCAAAAGAAAACCAAAAGCCCATATTATCATTTGAACTTAGCTCTAAAAGTAAAGTTTACATCTACAAAAAAACCTCACACTCCTTAACAGAAAAAAACATAGCACAAGTTTTAAAGTATTTACACTGGGCAAAATCATTTATTCATAAACACAACATACGCGAAGAGCAAAAGCTCAAAGACAGACTTATTGAAGAGTGTTTTCATCACTTACCTCACCCGGTAGTTATCATTAATTCTAACTATGAAATCGTTAATTTTAACCATAGAGCGAAAATAAAATTTAACAATATTGAGATGAAGAAAAACTGTTACTCCAGCATGTTTAAGAGAAAAAACACCTGCCCCGGATGCAAACTAGGTCAGAGTTTTCAAATAAACACTCTGAGCAAAAACACCTTCTACTCTGTCCTTTATCAAGAGTTTCCGGACTTAGCTCCTGAAGTTTCCTCGTTAACAAAAACCTCTAAAGAGTCACAATCCCTACATGTTATGACCTATGTGGATATCACTAAGTCTAAAGATGAAGAAAGCCAATTCCTCAAAAAATCAAAGACCATTGATCTAGGACTGTTAAGTAGTGGCGTGGCCCATGAAATCAAAAACCCACTGGCTGGACTTTTACTTCACCTTGATGTTTTACTAATGGACCCCAACATCCCCCCCTCTAAAAAAGAACTCCTTGAAGAAATACAAATGGAAACTCTAAAAATCAAAGATCTTATTCAAAATATATTAAGCTACACCAAAGGGGACTCTCCCTCTCAGGAACTCTCCCCGTCTTTCAGGAGAGAATCCTTTGTCTAGAAGTTATAAAATATTTATTGTTGATGATGAGAGCAGTGTTCGTACGGGTTTAGCTAGAGCTTTGCAAGTAAAATCTTACCAAACTATAACAGCCTCAAGTTACCTCGAGGCCCATACTCTTTTATCCTCAGGTCTAAAATTTGACCTTGCCATCTATGACCTTTATTTACCTGATGGTGATGGTATGGAACTTGTAAGCACCATGAAATCCCTAAAAATCACTACTCCCATTATCGTGATGTCTGGTTTTGGCAATGTGAACCTAGCCATGAGTGCGGCACAAAAAGGAGCACTTCACTTTGTCACTAAACCTTTTGATCTGAAAGAATTTTTAAACCTGATAGAACAGTCAGTTGAGTTTGACGATGTCAAAAAAGAAAATGAAAGACTTAAAAGCAGCCTCACTCATCAAAATTCTTTAGATGCCTTAATTGGGCAAAGCCAAGAGATAAGGTCTGTTGTAGATCTCTCAAAAAGAGTAGCCGACTCGGACTCCACAGTGCTCGTACGCGGTGAAAGTGGGACAGGGAAAGAACGAATTGCGCGAGGGCTTCATCATTTTTCAAAGTATAGTTCGGAGCCTTTCATCTCTCTGAACTGCGGAGCTATACCTGACGATTTACTTGAAAGTGAACTTTTTGGCCACATCAAGGGAGCCTTTACAGGGGCGATCAATGACCGACAAGGTCGAATCACTGCTGCTCAAAAAGGAACTCTTTTTCTTGATGAAATTGGAGATCTCTCACTCAAAACTCAGGTCAAACTTTTAAGAGTTTTACAAGAACGTGTTTACGAACCCCTCGGCAGTAACGAAAGCCTTAAAGCCGAAGCTCGCATCATTGCAGCCACCCATCAAGACCTTGAAAAAAAAATCAAACTTGGTGAATTTAGAGAAGATCTTTTTTACCGTCTAAATGTCATCCCTATACACATCCCCCCTCTGCGCTCGAGAAGAACAGACATACCCATACTCATCAGTCATTTTATTAAAAAGTTTAACCTCAGTAAAAAAAGAAACATCTCAGGCTTATCCACAGAAGCCCATCAACTTTTACTCAATTACAGTTGGCCAGGAAACATAAGAGAGATGGAGAACTTAATAGAGCGTTTAGCCATCATTAAAGGAGAAGGTTTAATCGAAAGCACGGATCTTCCAGAAAGATATGCTAAACAAAAAGCATTTACCTCGTTGAATGCTGACTTTGAATTCACATCCTCTGGTATAGATTTTAAACAGACTCTTTCCGATATGGAAAATCTATTGATCACAAAAGCTTTAAATTATACCAAAGGTAATAAGAACCAAGCCGCTCAACTCTTAAAAATGAACCGAACCACTTTAGTAGAAAAAATTAAAAAAAAAGGACTTTAAGTCTATTTTAGACAAAAAAAATGCCCAGACCGGAGGGGGGGTGGTCTGGGCATGCAAGTGAATCAGAACCGGAGGGGGGGGGTTCCGAAACACTTGTAAAACAACAAATTCAGCGGCTTAAACTAGAACTTAGGGCCTTTTGTGGGGGGCGATGCTCTAAGTCCAAACCAATCATTCCTGCAAGAGCAAGAACGAAAAATATGTAAATGAAGATAAAAGCTTTGAAGTACATTCTGTATGTCATATTCACTAACATCACATAGCAAGCCCCGTGCCAACTTTTTACATAGCTAAAAATAGGGAATTAGCATTAAATATAACTATACCTAGTGTTTTTTAACAAAAAAGAAATTAAAACTTATAAAGAATGTTAACCTGAGTCGCAAAAAAGGTCTCACTTTGGTGACTCTCCGTTTAAAAGTGGTTCAACACTGAGGTTCTCTTCTAAAATTGGGGGTTCAAGGAACAATCCAGGCCCCAAGGCCCCCCGGCTTCAGGGGCAGATAGACTGAGTCAGCTTAAAGAGACTGGCACCCAGCTGATCAGCATCTGAGATCAAAGCTTCAAAATTATCTCACTCTCATAAACA
>CALGWV010000035.1 GCA_937936325.1 uncultured Bdellovibrionales bacterium
CCACCTCAATGGCCGCTTCAAAATCTTTATCTTTAACCACTGAGTTTAAAAGGGGCTCTAACAATAGCTTCAAACTTTCTGGACTTAAAAAAGTGGGTGTTCCCCCACCCAAATGAATTTCTTTTAAAGGGCTTTTTAAAAACTCAGGAACCTTAGAAGTGTATAGGCCCCACTCCCTTAAAATATGATTCACATAAGGGACCTCGTGCTTATGGTTTCTCGTGATGCTGGTGTTGCAGCCACAAAAAGTGCAGAGACTTTCACAAAACGGAATATGTAAATACATAGACCAGCTAGTGTCTGGCGCATTTAAAGTTTTCTGCAAAGATGCGATCCACTGATCTGGTGTTGGGGTCTCAGACCAAAAAGGCACAGTGGGATAACTTGTGTATCTAGGTGCTGGCACATCGTATTTCTCTAAAAGCTCTTTCATGAAAACATAGCCCTTGTCTGGTCGATAAAGTATTTTACATTTTTCTCAGGGGTTTCAGGGAGTATACCGTGCCCCAGACCACAAACCCAACCGGCTCTTTGTTCTGGGCTGAGCTCTTTAAATGGATTTAAATAGTTTTCTGTGGTTATCTTAAAGTCATCAAAGCCTTGAAATAAAAGCTGCTGATCGAAGTTTCCTTGCACCAAAGTTTTTGAATTAAATCTTTTCCTCAAATCCCACCTGTGGTCGTATCCTACACCAGCCCAACCTAGGGATAAAAAGTCCTCATTTATATGATCAGCCAAAACACCTTTGGCGTAGTAAGCTAATTTTTTAGGATAAATTTCAAGTAATTTTTTAAACCCAGGAACAAGATATTTGTGAAAGTCCCCTGCAGAAAGCTCTCCGGCTGCGGTGTCCATCAGCATCACCACTTCCGCCCCGGCATCTAACTGTAGTTTTATATTTTGAATTAACAGTGGAATCATGATCTCACAAAAGGGCTCAAAAAGAGGCAGCCTTTTTTTAGTTTTCTTTAAGCCTCCCTTGTGACTTCCGTCTACGGCATAAGCAAAAAGAGTCCAGGCTCCTCCGACAAACCCAATGAGGCTTTTATCGTTGGGGAGTTTGTCCCGTGTGGCTTTTAAGGCTTCGGCTTGAAACTGAAGCCCTCCAATAGCCTCTTCAACAGACTTTAATTTTGAAATGTTCTGATCATCAAGATGCCAACCCAATACTGGACCTGGCTTGTATTCCAAGCCCATCCCCAAAACTTCTAAGGGAAAAAGCAAATCACTAAAAAAAATAGAGACATCAAAATCAAAATCTTCAATGGGTCCTAAAGCCACTTCCGAAGCTAATTCTGGATTTTTACATAACTCCATAAAGCCATATTTTTTCCTCAAGGCTTGATAGTGGGAATGGTATCTTCCTGCCTGCCTCATAAACCAGATTGGCGGACACTTTTGTGGCGTACAATTTAATGCATTTTGAAAAAGAGGGTTCATATGTTAACTCCATAAAATAAATCTTCAAAAAAAATAAATTACAAATTCTTATGTTACAATACGTAGTGGACACAAGGTACACTCTGGGTAGAGCAAAAACACTAGGCTGTGATCAACCATTGATAACCCACTCCCCTAACCGAACGTATCAAAGCCCCATGTGCTCCCAACGCCTGCCTCAGACGAACGATGGAATTATCAATCACACGCTCTGAAGGAAAGATCTCTCCTCCCCAAACACGTTCTAAAATATCACTACGTCTCAAACTCACAGGAGAGGCTTCAATCAAACACTTTAAAACTTTAAAGTCCTTGTTTTGCAAAAACTCAACTCGACCGTCTTTCCACTTCAAGCACTCCGTACGAAAGTCGATTTCTAATCCTTCTAGAACTAAACTCTCTTTAATGCTTTTTTGCTTTAAAACATTCTCCACACAAAGCTTAAGCTCTTCAAATAAAAAAGGTTTTGGAATGTATTGCTCAGCTCCGTATCTATATCCCAAGAGTCTATCCTGAGCTGTATTTCTGGCTGTTGTAAAAATAATGGGAACGCTTGCAATATCGGATTTAAATTTTTCCAACAGCTCGTAAGACTCTCCGTCTGACAGACCTATATCTAAAACTAATAAATCAAACTGATTGTTTTTAAAACTTTCAAAAGCTTCCGAGAGTTTTCTTAACCAAAGCACACTCCAACTTAAACCCGTCATCTTCTCATAAACCTGTGTGCCTAAAGCCACATCGTCTTCAAGGTACAAAATATGAGGGCTCATGATAAAGCCTTTTGATGATCTGGGAATTCCAGCCAGACTTGTACCCCTTTAGCCGAAGAGTTAATTCTTAAATCTCCATTCATTTTTTTCATCAAAATTTGTGAAATATACAAACCCATCCCAGTGCCATCACCTTGCGGACGAAGTAAACTATTTTTATTGATCTGCTCTAATTTTTTAGGATCGATCGGACGTCCTGAGTTTTGCACACAAATCGTATTTTTATCAGTAGTGATTTGGATCTTATCAGCACCGCCGTGATGATTGGCATTGTGGAAAAGATTAGAAAAAATAATTTCTACCGCTTGCTTATCGCCCCAAAAACTCTTTTGTGAGTCTACACTGATTTGAAGCTCAGAAAATGAACTCCTCATTGGAGCTAAGATGTCTAAGAGCTGAAACTCTTCAAACCAGAGCTCAGCCTCTTCATCTTGGGCGTAGTAAAGAATATTTTCCATTTGCAATTTTAAACGATGGGTTTCGTTTTGAAGTTTTTGCATATCCTCAAAACCTGAGCCCTGGTTGAGAGACTCAAGTCTTAAACCAATAGAAGTGAGAGTCGTTTTTAAATCATGAGCAATAGCAGAGACTAAAACTTTTTTTTCAAAAAGTTTTTTATTGGCCCGAGACAAAAGCCCCACAATCATGGCTCCACCTAAAACAATCAAAGTTAATAAGACCACACCCTCACTTAAAATCATGCGTTGATGTTTTGCTGCAAGAGCTCCACTGTCACCCACTAAACGATCCACAACACCAATTTGTTGATAACTAAAATACACCCACCAAACCCCAATAGCTAGAGTCAAAAATAACCAAACCAGGGCCGCATAAAAGTGTGTTTTTTTTAACCCCAGAGGTGTTGGGCTCATTAATGAAACTCCTCATAAGTTTTAAGGGCCTCTAAAGTTTCATCTATGATTTTTTTATTATGAGCTAAACTCAAAAAACCAACCTCAAAGGCATTAGGTGCAATATAAATGTGTTGTCTTAATAAGTGCAGAAAGAAGTCTCGAAAGCGAGCTCCATGGGTTTTTGGAATATCATCTATACTCTGCGGATCTTTGTCTGCAGATTCACAAAACCAGAACAGTGATCCTCTGCGGATCATTTTTAGATTCAGCGATTTAGATTCAATAATTTTTTGAGACTCAGCTTGAAAATACTGACCCATCTCTTCTATCATTTGATGTCCGTTTTCGTTTTTTAATTTTTTAAGTGTCGTGAGCCCTGCGACCATCCCCACTGGGTTGGCACTAAGAGTTCCGGCTTGATAGACAGGTCCCACTGGAGCCACCTTATTCATAATTTCAGCGCGACCACCATAGCCCCCAACTGGAAACCCTCCACCGAGTATTTTTCCATAGGTCACAAGATCTGGGAAAATCCCAAGCTGACAGGCCATTCCACCCAGCCCCATTCGAAATCCTGAAATCACCTCATCAAAAATAAGAAGCACATTTTTTTCAGTGCACTTATCTCTTAAAAGTTGAAGATACTCTGTGTCCAATGTGAGAAGTCCAAAGTTAGCAGGTAGAGGTTCAATAATTACAGCTGCAAGTTCATCAGCCCGCCCATCCATGAGTTTTACAAAAGCCTCTTTATCGCCAAGCTTAAGCGTAAGAGTTTGTGCAGCTGTGGCCTCACTCACTCCTGCTGAACTCGAGGCTGACTCACCAGCCAGTCCACTTCCGGCTTTCACCAAAAGACTATCGACATGGCCGTGGTAACAACCTTCAAATTTTAAAACTTTATCTTTACCTGTAAAACCTCTGGCCACCCTTAAAGAGCTCATGACAGCTTCCGTCCCACTACTGACAAACCTGATTTTTTCTAGAAAACAAATTTCATTTATAATAAATTCAGCTAATTCTAACGAGTAAGCCTCACAGGTTCCACTTGTCCAAAGCCGATCAATTTGCCCAAGGACAGCTTCTTTCACATCGGGATCTTTATGTCCTAATATTAACGGACCAAAACTCATACAGTAATCTATATAAGCTTCTCCCTCTTCAGAAGTGATCCGGGCCCCTTGGGCAGACTTAAAAAAAAGTGGACTCATCCCCAGGTCTTTAAAAGATCTTACAGGAGAGTGAACTCCACCGGGTGCCACTTTTTTAGACCTTTCAAATAATTTTTCAGAAATTTCAGTTTTCATTTACTTTAAGCCTTTAAGTTTAAGTCCTAAGATTGAACATGGGTTTTTAAAAAATCAGCTTCACTCAAACACACAATTTGCTGATCAGGATCTAGAGCTTGGGCTAATGTTTGCGCCGTTCGCCCTGGCCCACTGGCATGATGCTTGCTTTTAAGTTCTGGGTATTTATTTAAGCACTCCAAAAAAAGCTCTCCACTCATCCAGTAGCAAACCTCAGCTTGCTGGAGTTCGTCCTCATTAAAATCCGACCAGTCCATATCAATATGATAAGTAGACACCCGAGTAAAGCCTTTTGGAGCCTCAGCGCGGTCATGGGTCAAATAAACTTTTTTAGGGCTGGGAGTGAGGGGTTGAAACAGGCCTGAGTCAAAACCCAAGCTCTCGGTACAGCCTGTAACCCATATATTTTTTGCCGCTAGCTTGCGCCAAGTGTGAATCCCTGCGCACCAAACTTCAGGCTCAGTCTGGCTTAAGATCTTTTGAACCTCAGCGGTCAAATGAGTATGGCGAGAGAAGAAAAAAAGATCTCCTTTTGCTTTGCTCAAACCCTCGCTGGTAGGAAGGTAAGATCTTTCAACCTTAAGGGCTCTTTGAGTCCAAATGTTTTTAAACTTAAGATCCGATTTTTTAGACTCAAAGTTGTGAGTCTGAATTTTTTCACTCCCAACATGACCTTGCTCAAAAAAAACTTGATGGGCTTCTTGACCAAAAGTTAATGCTGTAGCCCCATACTTTAGGTGACACCCTCCACCTCTTTGGCTCAAGACTTGTCTCTCTTTTTGCACTTCAGGTTGAGCGGTCCAAATAGAACTTAAAAAAGCCTGAAGCTCCTTGTTTTCTGTTAGAGCTTCAACGGCCAGCGCCCCTTGAGCTGGAGCTGTGGGAAAAAGACTCAGTGGCAAAATCATATTTAAGCACTCAGCTTTTAATTTAAAAATTAAGCTTTGGAATTCCGGATTGGATTCAGACTTCAGCCTGTTCCAAGCGGCTAAGGCGACAACGTAGGCGTCGGCCCCCTCATCATTTAAAAACTTTTCAAATCTTGTGGGGACATTGCCGCGTATGCTTTTAAAAATAAGATCACAATCAAAGGGGAGTAAATCTTTTAAAGACTGCTCGGCCTGATACTCACGTCGAGGGCTTGAGGTGAGAAGAACAATTCTATTTAAAGAGGTGCTCGTTTTTTTTAGAAACACTAAGTCTCTAGGGTCTTCCCGCTTAAGACTTCCTATGATCTCAATCTCAGGTTTTTTTTCAATGGGGAGATCCTTCCATGAGTGCACCACAAGGTCGCAAACTTTTGTTTTTAGATCTTCATCAAAATCAGAGGTGAACACTCCTTTTTGAGGAGCTGTGCTTAAATCCAAATCTAGGTTTTTATCCCCGAGGGATTTTTTAAATTGATATTGGATTTGAACATCTTTAAAATGAGCTTGGATGTGCTCCCCCACTCGACGGGCTTGATGCTGGGCTAAGAGACTTTGCCTAGAGGCAATTTTGATAGTTTTCATGGAGATCCTCCCAACCAAAAGGACGATGGGTTTGCCCTTCCCACCATTTTTGGGAGAGCTTTTGAATTTCAAGCTGGGCTTGCTGAACTTTAAAATCAATGAATTTAGAATTGTTTTCTATTTTAGAAAAGAAACTTTTTAAGCTCATCACATCTTGATCACTGGAGAGAGGGTCTTTTTCGCTCTCACCTCTGAGATCCACAATTTTTAAATTTTTGACTGTTCCTATATGATCTAAAACTTGTTCACTGGATAATGGGGCGCAGATCACCAAAAGTTTTTGGATCGCATCAGTTTGTGAATTTTGAAAGTCTCCATAGGAGCCCAGCTGAATCTGACTATTTAGATATGAGTAGTTTGAGGGCTTACGTGTGTACGCAAAAATTTTCTGATTGTCTTTCATCAACCAAGGCCAAAGCGATTGTGACATTTGCCCTGCCCCAAAAACATGAACTTGATCCACACCTGCCGCCACTCGTCGACAAAGACTCCCATAGGTTTGGCTTCCTAGATTTTTTAGATAGAGGTTTCTAATAGACTTAGCGTCCGTATAAATACGCTCTAATACTGACCTTAGAATATGATGAGCCGGCAGACTAAAAACGAACTTTTTAAACTGCCCCATCACTTCTGTCTCCCCAACAATGGGCGATTCCAAACCACATACTATCTTGAGCAGTGATTCATAGGCCTGTTGGTCTTTTTGAGATCCACTGGAGTTTGGGCTTAAGATGAGGTGCCTGAGACAGGTCTTCCAGTGCAGTTCACCAAAGTCCAAGGGGCGCAAAGTGGCTGAGTTTTGTGGTGTCAGAAAGGGCTCTATAGAAAATGTCAGCATGGCCAAATCATAGTGGCTTTTTGATTTTACTTTGTCACTGAATTGTCATGTAAAATACTTTTTTTTAATCTCGAGGTGGGGCATCAACTCTAAAAGTCACAAGATAATCTGGGCCTAAAGCATCTACACTCTCTTTCAAATTCAGCGGATTGATAGCGGGTACTAGATACCATGCAACTATCAAAAAAACTTTTCTAAAATTAGCCTCTACAATAGAAATTGGGTGCTATCACAAATGGCTAAATATGAGTTCTATTATACTTAAGGTGTACAAGATGGAATTTCTAGCCTGTAAACTTTAGCAAGATTATACGAACCTGTTAACACTGTACATTCAGACCCTGCCTCAAAGGCCAATAGACTTCCCTCAGCTAAATTGACATCTATTTTTGCTACTGGCGTAATTTTATCCCCACTTAAATCAAAGACGAGGACTCCACCACTTTCGGAAGAAAAATTTGCGGCCATATAACGACCAGACTCTGATAAGGCGATACTTGAAAAGACGCCGTCTCTTGCGGCATCCGCAAAGGCCACGTATTTTTGCTGCCGAATTAAAAAGTGAGCCTTTCCCATAAAGTTTTTTACACGTCCTCACCTGTCATGGGCTGTACTGAATCGACAAGAACCCTCGTTAAATGATCTAAGCCATTGAACATACCATTTTCAAATTTAAAAACCTTCCAGTTTGCAAACTATACTGAGCGCACTTAGGTGCTCTCTGTTTTTGAATTATATGGGTATAGAACCAAGATAATTAGTTGAATGATTATTAGGTTCATAGAATATGTGGGTTAAAAAAATTAGGCGATGTGAAGCGTCCGTACTTCGCTCTCATCCTTGAGTCCATCGCCCCCCACAGTCTTAATTGTCTCCAGTTCATGCCCAGAGATCAAGTCCTAATAGGAGTATTAACAGGAGTTACTGTCTCATTTTGATCAGTTTTGAGATTTAATTTAAACTCTGGCAACAGTTCAATTTTTAAAAAACTCTATTTTTTTCATTTAAAACAATAATTTATGCAACTCAGATCAAAATAAGACAGGCCTAAACGTCCCCTATTAAGACTACTTTCTTTAGTTTTCCTAGACAAACAGCGATAAGCCTTATGTCTGGTTGATGAGTTTTTCTACATGAAAACTATAAAAACGTATTTCAGACTTTTAAATGAGGGGTCTATAAAATGCACGTATTTAATAAAATCTTTTCTAGCTTACTACTACTGAGCCTTATAGGTTGTGGAGGCGATTCTCTTTCATTGCTTCCCACCTTAGATTCTTTCAAGCAAGAGTCAGAACCGGTACAAAATAAAATTGATATGATTTGGGTGATCGATAATTCAGGGTCCATGGCTCCCAGTCAACAGGCCCTTGCTGATAACTTTGAAAGCTTCATTCAAGATTTTGTTAACAAGGCCTTTGATTTTAAAATAGCGGTCGTCACGACAGAGGCTTTTATAAAAAGATATCCAGCCCTTACATCCTACCCTGATGATATTGCAGAGTTTAGAGACGGTAACCCCACAGATGGGCCCAGTGGATACGCAGTCATTAGCTCTGACCTTATGACTTCAGGTGGAATGTCCCAACAAGATTTAGTAGACCTTTTTGTTCTCAACATTAAACAAGGTACAGCGGGTGTCGGAGATGAAAGAGGTATGGAAAGTCTTATAGCTGCTTTAAATGAACCTGCTAATGATGGTTTTTTAAGAGAAGATGCTGATCTTGCCGTGATCTTTGTAACAGACGAAGAAGATTTTTCTGCATCAGGGACCCCTGACATCCCTACGTATATTTATCTCGGACCTCAGTGGTCTAGCGTAGACTACGATACTGCCGGAAAAGCGAACTTTCCATACTATAATGAGACTGAACCTTTAGCCTCTAATGATGAAAATTACTGGCTGACACCCACCTCTGAAATACATAATGCTATTTTTGCGGCAAAAGGTGTCGATCCAAGTGCAGCAGACAGCGGAATTTCTGTTCACTCTGTGGCCATCCATGATCAAGAGTGTAGAACAGCTTTAGGAGGAGCAGGCCGTACTCTCGCTCAAAGATATGCCGAACTCTCTGCCTTATCTGATGGTTTAAGCTTAAGTCTTTGCGATGACTTTGCAGCCTCTTTAGATCTTCTATCTGTAGATATTATTGGAAAAACCACCGAATTCTTTTTAAAGAAAACCCCAATTGTATCTACACTAAAGGTGTCTGTGGATAATGTTCTACTAGCTCAATCTCCCACTGAGGGTTGGACTTATAATGCCGAAGAAAACTCCGTGATCTTCCATGGGGCTGGAGTCCCACAAGCTGAATCCAACGTGAGTGTGGCCTTTACTCCAACAAGTTTATAAGTCTGCCGATAAGAAAAGTATGACTTACAATATTCAATTAAAAATCAAAGCTCTTATTTTAGGGCTTTTTTTATTTTTAGCAGCGTGCCACGTCAGCACCAACCAAAACTCAAACCTTAATACTTCTGACATCACAACAGACCCCTGTGCTCTCAGCGGAGCTAACTGTACGAGTCTGTCTGGAGCTGACTTATTACAGATCAAAATTAATAACAACAGCCCCACTGAACTTTCAGACACTCACACAGTGTTAGATATAAGCGGTGAATGCAATGATGCCGGGTATGAGAGTCATTTCATTGAATGGACTACCTTTGATGTGGCCTCTAATTTAAACGGCGACAGCGGTAGAATCACAAGCAATCCATGTGTAAGAGGGAGATTTCAGGCTCAACTCAGAGTCCTCAGTCCCCCACTCACCTTGCACAGAGCACAACTAGAATTAGTGGGTGTTAATTTAGAGGGACAAGAGTTTAGGAACCCTGCCGCAGCTAGGAAATCAATAGATTTCATTGCCAGATTTAAAACATCATTCTAAATTAAAGTCAAAATCAAAACGCAGTGAAAGCTGTATTATTACAGGAAATCACGACTTAAACTTAGGACTCTCGAAGATTCGTTTGTCTGCTACAAAAAAAATCTCAGGCCGA
>CALGWV010000036.1 GCA_937936325.1 uncultured Bdellovibrionales bacterium
TCTAAACGATTTTTTGTAAATTTGAGACATTATATTTTTTAGATAAAAATGAATTAAAGTTTAAGTTAAAAGCTTAATTCTGTGTTTTTGATATTTCGAGTCAAAAATACGAATATAGACTATAGTCGCGATTTAAAATCCTATTAATCAAAAAAGACACTTCGTTTTTACACTTAGCTGTTGGAGGCAAATAAACATTAGATACAGACATTAGACTCAACCTAATTTAGAGATTTTTATAAATAGACTTTTCACAGCTTAAAATATAGGTCATGATAAAGGACGTGTTTATAATTTAGTAATTTACTTTTTATGAAGGAGAAAATATGAAATCTTTTTTTACCTCACTCAGCTTAGTTTTATTTTTCAATCCCTTAGCACAAGCTAAAGATTGTAACCCAGAAAGCTTTGGTACGATCACAGAATATAGTGAGCTGGCCAGTACAATCAAAGAGAGTAAAAAGGACATTGTTATCTTAGATGTAAATAGCAAAAGCAGTTTTCAGTCAGCACATATTAAAGGCGCTCAAAGATGGCATGCTATAGCCAGCGATCCTAAAAAAGTGGAGAGTTTGTTTGCCGCTAAGTCAAAAAAAGACACAACCATTTTAGCTTATTGTGGTGGAGATTACTGTACAGCCTGGAAAGATGCAGCCAAAAAAGCCTGCGAAATGGGTTTTGAAAAGATCACCCACTATAAACCTGGTATCAGCTCACTCAAAAAATCAGACCCCAAGGGTTTGCTAGTTCGAGCTAAGAAGTCTTAAAGAGTGAGGTTGCCCAACGAGGCTGTTGGGCTTTCTTATTCAGCTAAAATATATCCTGATAAGACACGCTGCGAGAATTCAAAGGCGTCGATAGAGAAAGTCACCTCAGCTTCGTTTACAAAAATATATCGAAGGGTATCACCTGTTCGAAGTGTTCTGTCATAGATCAGTGTTTGTTTTTTTAGTTCTGCATTAACCCATACAAGAGATGTCCCTTTGCTGATGGAGCCCAGTTCCACTTTTTGGGTTCCACTGACGTCGCTGGTATTAACAGGGATCCAGGTGACAGGAAGAAAATCTTCTTTGTGCTCTACAAGCACGCTTTGGAACCAGTTCGAAGTTTCAGGTCTCACTTTAGCCGCAAAGCTAAGTAGATGAAAAGTTAAAGGGTCTAAGTTCTTAAGATTGCTAATAAGAGTTGAGGTTTCGGACTTGTTAGAGCCTATTTCATTGATATGCTCTAAGATCTGATACCAAATAAAAGCACGGGCATAGGCCTGATATAATTTATCATCCAGTAAATCAAAACTGTCACCCAGAACAATTTTAAGAACTTCTTTAGCCTCAGAAAGTTGGGGTAAAGTCGGGAAATTAAATTCTAAGTCAGAAGATTTGGAAAACAAGGGAGAAAAGCTCAACACTCCCTCATTTGTAACAAAGTACTGGTTAAAGCTTGAAACAAAAATTGCTTGCAGCCAATGATATGACCCTTGAAACCTCATGTGCAGGTTTGAGTCTAAAAACCTAGATACAAATTGGGTCACTTCAGAGTAATTTGGAGGTGCCATTTTGACCGGGGATATAGCATCCGGAACCTCAAAAACTAGATATTCCCCAAGGGCATAACCTAAGTAATCAGTATTCCAGCCTTGTTTAGTAAAAAATAAACCTTGAGGCATATCAATAGGAGGCAGTTGTGTGCAAACAGATCGACAGGGCACCAGTGCCACACGACCTTCACCAGAAACCTCATTTCCGAGATAAAAAAGAGGGGGGCGTGGCCTGAACTCACTAGGCTTGTCTGCATGATTATCAGCTAGGTCATTAAGTTTGAGATGGTCTGGTATAAACATAACGCGTTGATTATAAGAACGCCACTCTTTTACAGCAGGAGTTAAATCACCAGCAGGAGGAGTCAGTGAACCCAGAGAAGAAACTTGTCTGACATCAGGAATATCTGCCATTAGGTGCAGTTGAATTGATGTTGGAAACTTAGGAATGAATAGAGGTTGTCCTATAATAAATGGAGTAATTTCACTGCGCATTTCATCAGCCCAAACGTATCGAATTTTAACTTGAGGACTTGCGAGGTCTGTCAATCTGGAGAGTGGGGCTTGAGCTCTGACAGTAGAAAACTGAATCACACAAGGTGACAGAGTTTGAACACTTTCGTTCGGAGTTTCGTCATCAGATGAAAAGCTTTGAATCAGGATGCAAAAGCTTAAAAAAAAAGCTCCAATAAAATGGAGCCTCATGCGAAACAGTAAATTCATGAATGATTTCCTGAAGTGTTCCTTAAAGAAAAAAGGCAGATTGTAGACCTGTCTTTTTTCTTAGGTAAGTTGTGTTAGCTTAAAACTATGCTCCGCATTTAGAAGTTTCTTCTAAGTCAACACCAACAGAAGCAGCCCATGTATCAAACTCTATAGCTTCACTTACAAAATCAACTAGAACAGAAGGTATGGCAGCTATTCTAGACATAAATTCAGAATACAATTGTATGTTGATATTAGGTTCATTAGACAATGCAACTACAGCCAGCTTATCTGCATTTCCCAGAACATTACGTACTCTGTAGGCAATGGGTTGCAAGGTAAGATTTAATTTGGTTAGCTCGACATGTGTTTTCAACGCCTGTACAGCTTTTCCCAAATGAATTTTTGCACTTGTAAACTCTGCTTTATAAGCTGCCTCTTTTATCACCGTGGCTAAATATCGTACTTTTCCATTAGCTTCCCAGTTGTTTGTAGATCTTCTTGATAAGTCTGTAAGATTTCTTGCCAAGGCATAATGTCCTGCTGTCTCAAGTGATGTAACAGCAATAGCAACTTCAGAATGAGCTACAGATGGAGTTATACTTGTAAATTTTTCAACTGTAGGTCTTGTTTCATAAACTGTAGCTGTAGGTATTGTGCCTTGGAACCTTGTTTCTCCGAAAGCAGATGTGCTGAGTGCAGCTGTTAATACTAATAATAGTGTTTTATTCATATTTTTTCTTCCTTTAATTTGTTTATAATCTGGGTTTATATTTCTATTCATTAAATAAGTCAAATGCAAAATTGCGTCCATTATTTATTTCTCTTAAACTTTGCAGATCAGAGGCCAAGCCTTTTAATAGCTCTAAAACTTCATGTATTGAAACTGTGTTTATAGCCAGTTTCTGTTTTTGTTCTACAGTTCCAATTTGAGTTATTGTAGGCCAATATTGTGCAAAATCTGCTGCGACATGGTCAGCCGGGTGTTGTTCTAGGAGATCATCACCTGGGTGGTTTAGGATCCCTTGATACGCCACATTCGGAGTTTGAGATAGAGGAAACAGAACTTCTTTTACTTTGTCCACTAATTCTGAAAACTGCTTTTTATGACGTGCGAACTGAGATTGGCCCGGGTTACTTGTTGCAGGCGCTGTCCAGCTAGTTAAGAGGGCCGCAAAGTTGGATTGAAATTGTCCCATTAAATTTGAAACTAGAACTTCATCTCGTCTGTTTAAGGGATATTCAGCAAGGCTGAGACTTTCGTTAGTGGAATTTTCAGTGAAGAAGTTTTTTGTGAACTTACCTTCAAATTCAAGAGCTACTTTTTCATCATTCACCTTTTTCATATCCAGTGTTCTTTGAGCCATCATTTGCCCCAAAATTTGGATGTAAACACCTGCGGCCTGGGCCGTGGCAGAGTTAATATCTCTCCCTTGTACAAAGCTATCCGCAGGCTGACCACTAGCCGAAAAGGATCTCACTATAGGTGCTAGGACAGTCTCATAGCCCTTAGTCTTAAGGTTAGCTTGCAGGCTTCTTGAAGCGACTTTTTGGTAAAAGTGAGCTTGGGTCTTCGTTAGGAGGTCATAATAGTCTGTATTTAAGCCGTTCAAAAGTTGGTCTCTCACGTGAGCACGGTATTGTTCTCTCAGTCCTCTTACAACAGTTTCACCTTGTCGGACCACATGGTTGTTCCACCAGTGAATAAAGCTAGCCTCACTATTCATAAATGCGGGTATAGAGTTGCCATCATAGATAAGTGCTTCTGGTAGTCCGCGAGTAAAAAAGTTGTCACTGCTGACTGCTTTTTGCATTTCAACAATGCGACCTGCAGGGTCTACAGACTTAATATGGCTATGGCCTGTTTCCCAGACCAATCTTTTGCCCGTGTCTTTGAATAGACTCTCTTTGATAGAAAAACGATCCAGACCAGGTAGGTTAACCAGTTTGATCCGTGATGGTGTCTTGCTAGTAATTAAATTGACAAATCTGTCACAAAAATTAACAAATTTTGAAATTAAAGGAATTTTAAATTTAAGCACATTTCCTTGAGTATGTGTCGTATACCGATTAAAAATATCTAACTGTTGATCTGATACCATATCTTCATCGGTGAATTTATAATAATTAAACTCACCATATATACGATCGAAAAGAGTGATTCTGTTATGAAGCGCAGTATCTGAAACTTCCATTCTTTTAAAACATAAAGCTTCAGTTAAAACTTTGTCAAAATAATCATCAATGACAAATGGGGCGTGAAGAACTTTATGGAGGTTTGTCGTGGCTGGAGTCTGAGGAGGAGCTGTTATAGCGTTATTAAAATCTTCGTGGGTGTTAGCTTGGGGAGTCTCTTGGTGGGCATAAATATTTTGAATAAGATCAACTTGACCATCATATGGAAACCTAAATATAGCATCTGCCAGAAGAGTTTGAACCTTAGTTTTCTGAGGTGTGATTTCATTAAGAGAGAGTTCTCTTAATGCTATTAAATGATAAGAAAGATTTTGTGTGTGGCGAATGTACTCATCATGGCTTTCATCATCAACCACAGGGTTGGCTAACATAAATTGATTGAAGAGGGCTATTTCTTGTTTGATTTTTTTAAAACCATGAGACTCTGTGACAGGGTTTAAGCCTTTTCCTGAGTCAGGAACATGCATATCTGTAATAATACTTATAGTCGGGACTTTAGATTTCCAGTGGATTGGAGCTTCATTTTTAATCAGTTCATGTACAGCTCGAACCATTTGGCGTGTGGGCCACAATTTGATTTCTAAATCATAATAATAACGGCTTAATTCTCCACCAAAGTTTTTATTTTCATAATATGTTTGATATACCTGAGCTTGATGATGAGGGTTTGTTGAAAAATAAATAATTGGACTATCTATGTTTGTGTCTCCATTATTAAATGAAGATTGATTGATTTGTGAGGCATAGTTAAGAGCAGATTGTGAGAAAGATATGCTAGGCGGATTTGCAATAGTTTTGTATTCAGATTCAATTCTAAAAAGAGCTTGTTGAAGCTCAGCTTTATATTTTTGAAGAGCAGGTATTATTTCTTCTCTGGACATATCAGAGGGAAGGTAAAAGCTGGCTAAGACTCCCGGGCTAGGAGGTTGACTTCCGTTAAGCACCCCTTCAATATTTTGAATTTGTTGATGGAAGGCATACAATAGATTTTCAACTGATGCGATTTTTCCAGTGTTTACATGCTCACGGAGTTTTGAGAATTCTTGTAAAATAAACTTAGCATTCATGAAATCACTATGGAACCGGCTCCAAAGCTGACCCCAACCCTGTAAACTTTCATTGAATCGCCCTAAAATAAAACCATTACGAAAATGGTTTTGATAACTATCAAAAGTCCTAAGGCTGGCCACTAAAGGAATTTTTGAACACTTAGACCTATCGTGATCATTAGAACAAAGGACTTTCCCGTCTTCGTAAGTTGTGGGAGCATACTGCTCGGCACCTGGAGGAATAAGAGAGTCGAACTGTGTGTCTTTACCCAAATCATTCCATATCGCCATAATATTATCAGCCGGCTCAGAGAAAAAACCTCCCCCGTATCTGTTATTGACTCCAAGGCAATTAGCATTGTTAGTTTGAGCGACAATCGACAAAGAGCTACATTGAGGAAGAGGGTCACCCGAGTTTGTGTTTGCAAACTGAGTATCAAGACTAAGGTTAATATTATTTCTTCGAAAATGCTTTATACCTAAAGGAATTTCATAGGCAGGTTCAAAATGCTTAATAACAGCAGCATTCAGTATAAAAAAAGAAGCGAGATTCCATGGGTTTAGCGGGTGGCTTCTTACAAGCTGACCCAGTGTTGCAATCCCATTTTGTGAGACTCGGACAACCCAAAGAGAGAGACTTCTTTTTAGCCCTAATTTTTTTAAAAAACTATAGCTACCATAGCTAGCGAATCGACCCGTTCTAGCTATGGCCATCCCAATACCTGCATTGATTCCATAACTGGCATAACCTGCGACCAGACTTCCAAACCCATTGTCATAGATTTCTTTCATCATTAATGAAGAAGTAAGCTTGTGATATAGAGCGACACAGTAAGCTCCATTGAAAGCATCAAGAGTCATTGTTTCGCCTATACCTACTGCTTTTGTTAGTCCACGGGTGGCCATCAAAAGGCTATTCTTAGAAACAATGGACTTGTAGGATTCTGCAGCACAGTTTTTGGCTTCAGGAAGTGTGACTATGCGAGTGACAGCCTGTGTGAAAATATTTGCAGCAGCTAAAGAGAGTTGTGAAGCTAAAAGTTGAGCTTGAGAATAGCTAAAACTTTTTAACCCACGCTTGTCGCGAGCAGACCTCAAGAGGCTCATGCCATTCTCAAAAGCCTTATTAGATATGGCTGCAAATTGCATCATAACAGCAGCTGACAAATAGTAATTGGCTTCACCCAGTTTAGTCCAAACTTGTTTAAGACAAAGTGGCGAGGCGGAATTAGCAACAGCATAGTAAGGGTTCTGTCCCAGCTGTAAAAACCCACAAGAATGAAGTGTAGCTAAAAGATCTGCAATGGGCATATCAATAAGGGTGGCACGACCGACTTCAAAAAAAGTGTCGTCTGCAGTGGCTCCGATATTTTTTAGAGTTAATGAGTGTTGAGGGTAGTAATCTATAGGTTCTATTTGTTGAGCTTGGGGTTGAGTGAGTAGGATTTTATCTCTTTTTGTTAAGAACTCCTCTGCATAGCTACTAAAATTACGCCTATCAGGAAATAAGACATTAGGATTTGGATTTGGAGCATCAAATATGGTTTTCATATTTTTTAGGGCTTTCCTTTGCATTTCTAGAAAATCGAGTTGATCGAAAAAGTCAGCTTCCGGATATTGTATTAATAATTGGCCTAGGGTGAGCTTATTAGGAAGGGTAAACTTTAAATAACCAAGCTTATTGTGATAGGTATTGACCTGAGTCTCTCCAACTTGAGCTCCAAAAATCTCAACAAACCTCATTTGCATTATATATAAAAAGTCTGGTGAAGCGTTTTCTATGCCGTTATATAAACTAAAGTGTCCTATTACACTTAAGGGGTCATTAAAATTTAATGAGTTTATGTCAAAGTCACTCACCGCCCCAAAGTGTTCTATGTTTAGAGAAGGTCTCGCTTCTGTTCTTTGGGTGGAGGTGGCGGT
>CALGWV010000037.1 GCA_937936325.1 uncultured Bdellovibrionales bacterium
GAAGGCTCAAAGTTTTGGCTCTCCGTGTTGACGGACCTTCAAAATCGAGGTGTGGAAGATGTGTTTATTTTTTCAGTTGACGGTCTCACAGGCTTTCCTGAGGCGATAGCGGCAGCTTATCCTAAGGCCAAGGTTCAGCTGCGAGGACTCTATTTTGCGACCAAATAACTGCTCAAGTGGAAGCTGTTCAAAAAATTGTGGTGTTAAGCTCAAAGGGCGATCTGAAAACCCCAAACCGTTTATAATCATTGCCGCTACCGCTTCTCCTGATGTGACTTCCTCCTCTCCTGTCTCTAACTCTTTGTCTATGTATTCTATAATTCCTAAATCTTGGATTACTGAAGATACAATCCCATGATGATCTAATCTTTTTGATGTCACGTCTTCGGCTTTTAACATTTTTCACCCCTCTTTAGTCAGGAGTTTAATGCCGTTTTACTTTATCTATTATTTTTGACTCATCCCATGATCAATGTCGGATAGTTCTGGCTCGACTACTTACAAACTTGTGAGAGTGAGCATTGCTTATTTTGGTAATGAGATGGGTTTTGTGGCGATGTGTCAAATTCGAGACGCACTCTAGGTTAAATTAGAGACCAATGTCTGGTTTTTTCAAGGAGAAATTTATGAAGACTTTAATTGCCTTCTTATTTTTAGCAAACACATCGTGTACATACATTAAACGAGAGCCCAGCTCAATTGAAAATCCTAGAGATAAACTTTCATTTTTATCAGATAGTCTGAAGAATTCTAAGTATATGATTGAACACCCTGATAACGCCGAAATCAAGATAGAAGCCTATCGGCATAACGGTACTCAGGCATTTGATGATGATTCTCTACATAATTTACATAAGGAGAATCTGGAAGTAGTAAATGTGAATTTTCAGAAAACTTACCAACCACGAGGGGAATTTCCCAGTGAAGTATTGAATTTAGCTGAAATTAGTTGTGTCAGCCTCTATCTTGGTTCGTTTATTAAAACTTTAAACTATAATATTAAAACAGTTTACGGAACCCAACTTCAAACTCTCACTAAACTTATAAAGGACGAAGGCTTCCTACCGCCAAACAAGTTTAAAATTCTTATATCTTTAAGAAATGCTAATGGAGTACGGCAAATAGCTCTAGGGATTCACCCCCAAAAATCACCAAATGAATATGAGACAGCTCTATTTGCAGACAGAGTTGAAAACAATTGTGACTCGAACAAAGAAGCCCCTAGAATGTTTTTCGAGTTCATTAAGAGTTATTATCAACTTGCATTGAATTCACTATCTGATTGATGAAAATCTAAGATTCGTTAAATACAGCTCAAATAAAGGGAATTATTTAATGGGTTTGGTATTATGTAGTCGCATAGACTTTTCATTTAGAGAATTAAAATTTTTTATTGTTTTTTCGCCTTTAAGATCTTGTTGATAACTTGATAACCAGGCCTTTAACTGTAAAGACAAACAGCTTAACAAATAACACATAGATTGATAAAGCCCCACACTTGGGACGCAAAAATACTATGCCACTGTTTTCGTTAAAGTTTTTACTGTACCTTGTTTGGTACACGTCCCAATGGTTGGGACAAGGTTGGATCAAAATCAAAAAATGAATCAAAAAAAACTACCTCATAGAGGAGCAAGATGTTGCCCCAGCTCTGAGACAATGTTGACAATTAGAACATAAAATCCAGTTAGTTTTTTAGAACTTGCTTTAAAAACTGAACCAAAATTATTTTAAGAAGAGTTGATTTTTCAAGATAGTCTTTTAATTTTTTCATGTGCATCTCCTGCACAAAGTGAGAGGAGGTGTACAAGAAAAAACAGAAGACTTTACCTAGGCCTAAAGCTCATCGAAACATACCTTCAACAAAGCGAGGACCAAGTTAGACTACTGCTTAATTAGTGATTCAAATAATGTTGTTAATCAGCCTTTGAAGTTCAGCTACAGTCCTTTGTTCAAACCAGCTATTTTTCCTTAACCAAATATTATTTCTTGGGGATGGATGAGGTAAAACAAAATAATCAGGAAGGTACTCTCTGTAGCTCTTAACAGTTTCTGTTAAATTTTTCTTTTTAAGATCGTTTAAAAAATAGTTTTGAGCATATTGGCCAATGAGAATTATTAACTCTCTTTTCTTTAAAGTCTTTAATACTCTATCCATCCATAGTTCAGCGCACTCAGGCCTTGGGGGCAAGTCACCACTTTTCCCTTTACCTGGATAACAAAAACCCATGGGAACTATTCCAAAGTTTTTGTTATTATAAAACTGTTCACTAGAAACCCCCAGCCACCCTCTTAAGCGCTTACCGCTAGCATCATCCCATGGAACTCCTGAATTATGGACTTTTATACCAGGAGCCTGTCCGATAATTATTATTTTAGAAGACAATGAAAAGCTAACAACAGGACGCGGCTTCTGGGGCAATTGCTTTTTACAAGCCACACAAGACTCGATTTCTGTTATTAACTTTATTTTATATGACACTCTAATACCTCAGATATGAATTAAAAGAGCTAGCGTCCATTTCTTTCTGTAAATTCGAAAGTCAATATCCATCATAATAAATAAAATTTATTGTTTTTTAAGATGGTAAGGGTTAACGTACC
>CALGWV010000038.1 GCA_937936325.1 uncultured Bdellovibrionales bacterium
ATATCTCTCAAGACCTCATCGCGAGCTATTTTTGGATTTTTAGAGCTCCCATGTTGTTTGATCTTGGCGTTTTTCTTTGGAGGTATAAGCGGATTTATCCCGTGTCTCTGGCAAAAATCGTAGATTTTACTATCATCATAAGCCCCATCTGCACTGACATCTGAAGTATGGTCTTCAAATCCAGAGATGAGATCTTCAAATAACTCATTGTCTTTAAAATTATTGGGCGTCAGAGAAACTGAGAGAATTTCTGAGTTGGCTTCATCAACGGCAAGGTGGAGCTTCATCCATGTTCGCCTTTTGGAGTATCCATGCTGCCGGACCTTCCATTCTCCCTCACCGTAGACTTTAAGACCGGTGGCATCCATAACGACATGAATCTTTTTGCCTTTAGCCTGAAGTTGTCCAAGCTGAGTTTTTAGCTTTTTCATTCTTCTTGAAAGAGTCGTGTAGTTTGGAGTCGGAAGATCGAAGTTCATCAAAACAAGCAGACTGCTGACAAAGCCTTGAGTCGACCTGAGGGGCTGTTTAAAAAAGAAGCGAATCATGGATATGGCTTCTATGGCCTGGTCAGAGTAGATTTTTTGAAACCCTGGACCGGTCTCCGAGCTCAACCAGGTCTTGCTCAAACTCTCAGGCATCCAAAATGTTATGGAGCCTCGCCCAATCAGTTCTTTATTGTAGTTTTTCCAGTTAATCTTTTTCAATTGCTTACCCGTTTTTGCCGTCTATGTTTTTTTATCTTAGTAAATAAAAACTATAGATCGGTGGGTAAGCGATTTTTAGGCCCTAAGCGTCTTCATGTGCAACAACGCCATGCTTTTACATTTTGAACTTCTTGCGCAGCACGAGGAGCTAGAAGTTCTACAAAGCCCTCTTCACCTAGAATACGTTCTACTAAAGTGACCGCAAGATTCGTTGTTTCCTTAAAGTTTTCATTGGCTTCTTTTGTTGTGGCTCCACATTGAGTAGAAACACTCCAACTAGAAACAAACTCTTTGGCATCAGAACTAGGCAGCTCTTGTTGAACTTGAACACTAAAGCTTCTCGATTCGACTTTAGGTGAATATCCAGTCGTTTGTGTTCCAAAACCAAAATCTTTGAGCTTATACTGTACAGTAAAAGGAAAATTTTTATTTAAAACTATCAAACCCTCTTTGGTGAGTGAAGGGTTTACACTTAAGTAAGGCTCCTGACCCTTGCCTATAAAGTCCACAGTTCTGTTACTAAAAACATTCGTATCCCCAGTGATTTTATTCACCACACTCTCATAGGCCGTCACTGCTGTATTCTGGGATCCATACTCCAAGTTTGAAGATAATTCTTCTGTTTTTGCTTTTAGAACTTCTGGGTTTATCGAAAATGTAACATTGGTCATTGTATAGGACTTATCTTTCACCTCATTATAGTCTTCATACAAAACATCATTAAGAATCTGTTTAAACACAGCAAGCTTAGAGATGTCTTTTGTAGACTGAAAAGAAAACGACTGACGGGTCGCCCAAACCTTTTCTGTCATGTGACGGGCTCTGTCGTCATCGCTCATCACAGATGCTGATTTTTCTTCAGGGCTACCGCAAGTTTTCTTAAAGAGCATAGAGTAATTGTCTAACTCATTCCAATTTTCAGGTCTTGCAAAGGCCCATGCATTTGAAGCTGTTGTGTATACATCCGAATTCTCTTGAGTAAAAGTGGCCCCCTTTTTAGATCCAATTTTTTCAGCATGTTCTGAAAGCAACTTTTCCAGATCAGCCATAGAAGCTTCAGCTTCGGATTTCGTTTTATGACAAGAAGTGGTCAGCGTGACTGACATTTTTGCCGTGTCTTTATTGAGATCTACCGCTGCCACATTAGTGGCATAAAAGACCTGCATCGGATTTGTAAAATGATCGTCTCCGGCATATGAATGACTTAGTATTGCGATACTCAAAAATAAAACCGAAAAGCTATGAAGTAGTTTCATGGTACTCCTCCTCCATTTAGTTTAGTGTTAAGTGATTCAACATGAATTGAATCTTGGTGGAGAGTAAAACAAAACTATACTGTAAACAAGACAGGTTAACCTAAGGAAAATTTTTTACAAAATTTATTTGTCTAAGAAGTAAACAATAAAGAAGGACAGCACAGATCAAATATAAATTAAAAGCAGCTCAGCAATAAATCTCTCAAAAATTTAACAAGAATATAACCCTAAAAAACTGTAACACCTTGCAAACACAGAATTTGAAAGTCTGTGGGGGGCTTTAAGCATGAGTCCTTTTATCTTAGTTTTCACAAATACAATCTGTCACACCCCGATGGCTAACCCAATGCTTATTTGACTTTACAAATCACTTTTCTTAAAACTCAAACAAGAAAAAAAAGATCCATGAAGTTATGGAGTGCCAGTTTTTACTCAAAATATCAGACCCCTACCCTTAACATTTGAGTGAGAAGTATGCGGTAGACTTCAGTGTGTCAGAATGAGCTTTTTTATGAGAACATGAAAAGCTTAAAGCCCCTTACAAATCTTGTTCTTTGAGCACAGCTTGGGCCGCAGCCAACCTAGCAATAGGCACACGATAAGGCGAACAGCTGACATAATCCAGTCCGATGCCGTGAAAGAAGTTAACACTTTCCGGGTCACCGCCATGCTCTCCACATATCCCTAACTTAAATTCTGGATCAAAGTTTCTTGCGGCTTTTACACTGGTTTTCACCAACTCTCCCACAGCTTTTTGATCTATACTGACAAAAGGATCACTACTGAAAATACCATCGGACACGTATGTTTTTAAAAATTGAGCGGAATCATCTCTTGACAAACCTAGAGTGGTTTGCGTTAAATCATTGGTTCCAAAACTAAAAAAATCGGCGTGAGGTGCAATTTCATGAGAGAGCAAAGCCGCTCTTGGAAGCTCAATCATGGTTCCCACTTTATATTCAAACTGAGATTCCATTTCTTGCTGAACACTCGTCACCGAGGTGACAACAAGTGTTTTTAAAATCTTTAACTCTTCAGCACTATTAATTAAAGGAATCATAATTTCTGGCAGGACATGAATCCCCTCTTTAATAGCTCGGATGGAAGCTTCAGCAATGGCTTTAGACTGCATCTCATATATTTCTGGATAAGAGATCGCTAGTCGACAGCCTCTATGACCCAGCATAGGATTAAATTCTTTGAGTTGATCTAGGCGACTTTTTAACCGACCTAAGGGCATTCCAATACGCTCAGAGAGAGCTTCGGTCTCAATTTCAGTATGGGGTACAAATTCATGGAGTGGCGGGTCCAGCAAACGTATCGTGACAGAAAATCCGTCCATGGCTTTAAAGATCTGGTAAAAATCTTCACTTTGAAATCCATGAAGTTTTTGCAGGGCTTGTTTTCTTTCTGCACTGGACTGAGCCAAAATCATTTCTCTGATAGCATCAATCCGGTTAGGACCAAAAAACATATGCTCCGTACGACAAAGCCCAATCCCTTCCGCCCCGAACTCTCTGGCTTGTCGGGCTTCCTCTGGGTTGTCGGCATTAGTACGGACACCAAGACGACGTATTTTATCTGCTAAGAGCATGACTTTCTTAAAATCACCACCAAGTTCTGGGGCTATTGTAGGCACTGATCCTAAAATCACTTCTCCGCTTCCACCGTCCAAAGTGATCTCATCACCCTCACAAATTGTACGCTCTCCAATTTGCACTTTTAATTTGGAGTAACTGACTTCTGCCTCATCACAGCCCACCACACAACACTTTCCCATCCCTCGAGCAACAACAGCTGCGTGTGAAGTCATCCCCCCTCGGCTTGTGAGTATGGCTTCTGATGCGATCATGCCTTCAATGTCTTCAGGAGAAGTTTCTGTCCGCACAAGTATGGTCTTCACACCTTGAGCTTTAAGTTCCACAGCTTTTTGAGAGCTAAACACAACCTGCCCTGAAGCACCGCCAGGGCTCGCTGGCAAAGCTTTGGCTAAAATTGTTTTTTTAAAACTAGGGTCTAAGCTCGGATGCAAAAGTTGATCTAAAGAATTAGGGTCAATGCGTTTTAAGCTTTCAGTTTCGGAGATGAGGCCCTCTTCATTCATGTCTAATGCAATTTTTAAGGCGGCTTTGGCTGTGCGTTTTCCAGTCCGAGTTTGAAGCATCCAAAGTGAGCCCTTTTCAATCGTGAATTCTATATCTTGCATATCCTTATAATGAGTTTCTAATTTTTTTTGAATCTCAAAAAGCTCTTGATAAGCTACTGGCATTAAAGCTTCTAAGCTCTCATCGCCCCCTTCGGCTCGGCAAAGGTTTTTTGGAGTTCGAATTCCTGCCACCACATCTTCGCCCTGGGCATTAATAAGATACTCACCAAAAAAAGTTTTTTCCCCTGTAGAAGGGTTTCTTGTGAACGCCACACCTGTTGCAGAGTCTTCTCCCATATTACCAAAAACCATGGACTGAATATTCACAGCTGTGCCCCAACTTGTAGGGATCCCACTGAGTTCACGATAGGTCATGGCTCTAGGGTTATGCCAACTTCTAAAAACTGCTGAGACCGCTCCCCAAAGTTGCTCCCAAGGATCTTCAGGAAAACTCTGCCCTGTAAATTCTTTGATTTGGTTTTTAAAAACATGAGTGATTTCAATGAGATGATCAGCACCAAGATCAGCGTCTGATTTGAAATTATGATCTGCCTTATAGTCTTCCATGGCCACATCTAACATGGAATGATTCATCCCCATGACCACATTTGAATACATTTGAACAAAGCGCCTGTAAGAATCCCAGGCAAACCTCGGATTATCAGATTGAGCAATAAGGCCTTGAATACTGGATTCATTAAGACCCAAATTCAAAATCGTATCCATCATCCCCGGCATAGAAACTCGAGCTCCGGATCTCACACTCACGAGAAGAGGGTTTTTAGAATCGCCAAACTCTTTACCTAACCACTGGCCCACTTGGCCCACAGCCTCACGAATTTGTCGAGTCACATCATCAGGTAATTTGAAATCATTGGCCTCAAAAGCGTGGCAAACCTCAGAAGATAAAGTGAAACCTGGGGGCACAGGCAAACCCAAAGAGGTCATCTCAGCAAGGTTAGCCCCCTTACCGCCGAGGATATTTTTTTGGGAGACATTCCCGTCTGTGCGCTGTTTTGAGAAGTAATAAAGGTATTCACTATTATTCATAGGCAAATACTAGTTTTATTTTTATTTAAGGTCTATCTTTTTAAAAATTGTTATTAGGGCGTGTCCACATTATTTCTTAAAATTTCCGCGAATGATCAATTAAAAGTCAAAAGCATATTTGCAATGGCTTGGCTGAGCTCAGAAATAGGCACTCTTTTTTGCTCCATGGTGTCGCGGTGCCTTAAAGTTACAGCTTTGTCCTCAAGACTCTCAAAATCCACAGTGAGGCAAATAGGGGTTCCAATTTCATCTTGTCTTCGGTAACGCTTACCAATACTTCCAGTGACATCAAAGTCCACGTTTAATAAATCGGGTAAACCTGCGAGAATATTTTGCGACAACTCCAAAAGAGGCTCTTTTTTAGAAAGAGGCAAAACGGCCACCTGGTTTGGAGCTAAATCAGGATGAAAACCCATGACCACTCGCACGTCCTCACCTTTTTCGGTTTGGGTCACCTCTTCACGGTAGGCATCGCAAAGTACGGCCAGAATCAAACGATCGGCCCCCACCGCAGTCTCAACAACATAAGGGACGTATTTTTCTTTTTGAGCTTCATCAAAGTACTCTAATTTTTTTGAAGAGAACTTTTGATGCTGTTTAAGATCATAATCCCCACGGTTATGGACGCCCTCAAGCTCTTCCCAACCAAACGGAAATTTATAAATCACATCAAAGGCTTGTTTGGCGTAATGGGCCAACTCATTTCCTTCATGTTTATGCCACTTTAGATTTTCAGCATTTAGACCAAGGCTGAGATGAAACTGCCACCTGAGCTCTCTCCATTTTTCAAACCACTGTTCATCAGTTCCAGGGCTGACAAAAAACTGCATTTCCATTTGTTCAAACTCTCGAGTTCTAAATATAAAATTTCCTGGTGTGATCTCATTTCGAAAAGACTTTCCTATTTGTGCAATTCCAAAAGGAATTTTTTTTCTCATACTTCCTTGCACATTTTCAAAGTTCACAAAAATACCCTGGGCGGTTTCTGGGCGCAAAAACACCTCTCCGCCCTTATCTTCGACGGGACCCATAAAGGTTTTAAACATGAGATTAAAATTACGAGTTTCAGTAAGTTCCGAAGACGCACACTGAGGACAAAGTCTTTCACCCTTATCATTTTGCGGGGCTTTATCTTCACGGAAGCGGGCCTTACAAGACTTACAATCCACCAGAGGATCTGTGAACTCATCAATGTGCCCGGAGGCTTTCCAAACAGTGGGATGCATTAAAATTGAAGCATCTAGGCCCACAACATCTAAACGCTTTGTCATGGACTTCCACCATTTGAGCTTCACATTGAGTTTTAACTGGGAGCCTAAAGGGCCATAATCCCAGCATGAGTTCAGACCGCCATAGATTTCACTGCTTTGAAAAACAAAGCCACGGCGTTTACACAAGGACACAAGAGTTTGAAGATCTTCTAATTTTTTTATTTCTTTCATAGGACTAAAAAAATAACACGATCACTGAATACTTAGGTGCCAGCCCCATTTTGAGGATGCAGTGCCCCATTTAAAGAGGTCACTAATACTTAAGTGAAAAATATAGTTTTGACCTAACTTTCTAATAGTTTTTGGTAAGCCAACTCGATAAGCCTATGATTTTGCCCTAGTTCAGAGTTGATTTTTCTTTGATAGGCCTTTTGAATTTCACTTGAACTAGAACCAATAGGCAAAGCAAGCACTTGAAAGGCTTCATAGCGACGCCCCTCAAATACAAAATGACAACCTAAATTCTGAGCTTCTTTGAAGTCGTTTGAGTTTATCTTAGTGATCAAATCCGCACTGACTCGTTTTGAACCTTCCATCCGAATGGCATCGGTAACCACATGTTTGGTTTTCATATTTAAGGCTGTAGGTCTTTTTGAAGGTCTTCTGACCGAAAAAAAGATCACAAAAAAAACAATAGTTCCAAGAATTAAAAATATAAACTGCTGATCTGTCATCACTTATGATTATACGCCTAAAACCTCCGGCATAAGAAAACCAAATATGACTTTTTCAACCTGAGGCTCTCTTTGATCTACTAGAGGCCTAAATCAAAGAAGATCTCAATTTAACGCACAATGTCTGAATCTCAAATTTTGACTCTCAGCTCAAGCCTCAGCAGTATCGAAAGCTATGACGAATCCCTTTGATCAACAAGAAGCTATTGCTGGTGTGAAAAAAATTATTGCTGTGGGCTCTGGAAAAGGCGGTGTCGGCAAAAGTACACTGTCAGCCAATATTGCTTTAGCTCTTAAAAACAAAGGTCTGAAAGTAGGACTTATTGATGCTGATCTTTATGGGCCCAGCCAAGCTCGTCTTTTCGGCGCTCTTCATCAAAAGGCCGAGATCGGTGAAAATGAAAAGATCAATCCTGTCCGCAGATATGGGATTGATCTTATGAGTATGGCATTTTTCATAGATGAAAAAGAAGCCGTTGTTTGGCGTGGTCCCATGCTTTTTAAAGCGATGGATCAATTTTTTCGCGATGTGAACTGGGGAGAAAAAGACGTCATTGTCATTGATCTTCCCCCTGGCACTGGAGACATTGCCCTGACCATGGCCCAAAAAATTCCTATTTCCCAAGCCATTGTCGTTTCAACCCCACAAGGCCTATCCATAGCCGATGCCAAAAAAGCCTGGGACATGTTTTTAAAAATTGGAATTCCCGTTTCCTGTTTTGTAGAAAATATGTCTGAGATACAACTTGAAGGAATGAAAGAGCCAGTGAGCCTTTTCCCACAGGGTGGCGTAGAAGAGTTAGTCAAAACCCTAGAGGTCCCCTATCATTTTAAAATGCCTTTCTCACCTGAGCTTGCTCTAGGAGCAGAAGCCGGCGTGCCTATGATGTCGAGTCTCAACCCCACAGGCAAATTAGCAGAACGCTTTAATGAAATCGCAGATGTGATTCAAAGTTTAAAATAGTTTTCTTTAAGTATTCTTATTTTGTTATGAAATACTTGTGTTGGGTAATCTGTGCTTTGGAACCTTTTGAATTTTCACAATCACAGGTATCAAAAGTGATGTCATTTTCGTACAATGCCACGAATATGGAAGAACCCATAGTTGCCCCCCAATTCAAAAATCTTATTTAAGTTATTATCAAAGCAACTTCCTAACTGAAATATAATGTTAATACAAAAGCTTCAAACTGGACTAAATTGCTTTCTAGCACACCCAAGTACCGACAGGAATAGTAACGAATTATTAGGCTTGATTGCCAGCAATAATAAAGATAGCTTTGCAACCAATTGAAATTATTCATAACAAACGAGAAGAATTCGTTTTTTCCAGATTTCAAAACTCTCTTTTCTAAATAAAGAAACATCGAACGTCGACGCATGTGCGTATCTTGTCCTGTGATATGGACTCATAGCGCAGGGCGGGAGACGCTCTGCGGGTGTAAGTGGGTTTTTTTATTTAGAAAAGAGAGTTTTGAAATCTGGAAAAAACGAATTCTTCTAAAAAAACTGAGTCCTCTCCATTACTTAATTTTAAGAAGTTGACCCACATAGATTTTGCCGTTGTATTTCATTTTATTTTTTTTGGCTAATGCTGAAATCCTCATGCCATATTTTCTGGCGATTGAAGATAAAGTGTCTCCGCGTTTAATGCGGTGATATTTCTTAGCACTCTTACTTTTTGCAACAGCCGATGAAGTGTTTCTTCCCCCGGGAAGCTTAATTTTCATACCTGGTCTTAAAATAGACCTTCCACTCAAACCATTGAGTCTCATCAATTTACTTAAGCCTAACCTGTATTTAGCAGCTATAAGAGAAAGATTTTCTCCACGTCTCACTCTATGATAACGATTGCCGGAGTAAGGATTGTAAGTTTTAGAAACTTCACTTTGAGCCAATACAGATTCTGCAGTGGTGTATGTCCCCTGGGGGACACGAATATAAGTTTGTGCTTTATAATTAGGAGCATAGTCTGTTTTAAAAATGGGATTCAGCCTTTTTAATAGAGATAACTCCACATTCATATTTTTAGCCAGTTTCTTAAGACTGATTCCTTTTTTAAGTAGAATTTCATCATAGGCCAACTCAGCTTCTGGGGCGACATCAGAAAAACCATATGCCGAAGGATTTTGTGCTATTGTAGCTGCAGCAATAAACTTTGGCACATAGTTCCTAGTCTCTTGAGGAAGCTGCTTCTTATCAGCAAGAATCCAAAAATCACTAGATAAATTCTTCATCACCGAACGCATCACTCTGTGCTCACCGGCATTATAGGAAGCCAGGGCTAAAGGCCAAGTTCCAAAAACCTGATATAGAGCTTTAAAGTATTGAGCCGCTGCCTGAGTAGAGAGTTTAGGGTCTTGGCGTTCATCAACACTGCTATTGATGGCTAGGCCGTAAGCTTTCCCCGTCCCTCGGATAAACTGCCAGTATCCCACAGCTGAGGCCCAACTCTTAGCTCTAGAGCTAAAACCTGACTCAATTAAGGAGACAAAAATAAGCTCTTCTGGCACCTCTTCTTTGATTAAGATATCAGACATATACTTCTGATATCTTTTGAACCGGCTTAAGTAGACCTCCATGCTTCTACGGCCTCTATTTTGAAAATAGTCTAGCCATTTTTCTACACGGTGCTTAGAAGCTTCAGGAACGCTTAATAAATCATTAAGACCATCTTTAACCACTCGAAGTTGTGAAGTGGGGGCACTTTTAACAACAAGAGGGAGAGTTGCTTTTTTTTGAGTCCGATAAACTTTTAAGTCAACAGCTGGTGGCAGCTCTTTTTCAACTATAACAGGATCTAAAGCATCGACTGTATCGGCGTCGATCTCATCCTGGTTTACGATAATGACATCTTCAGTATCTTCATCTTCAATGTGGATGGCATCTGGGTGTGAAGGGGCAAGCTCAACTGAGGCCTCCTGAGCACTTTCTATTTGATTTTTCTCAGAAGTCGTCACACAAGCCGAAAGATAAAGAAAACAAAATACATAGACAAATTTACTCATAGGTGACACTCCAGATATGGAC
Organism: uncultured Bdellovibrionales bacterium; assembly: GCA_937936325.1. GTDB lineage: Bacteria > Bdellovibrionota > Bdellovibrionia > Bdellovibrionales > UBA1609 > CALGWV01. Next base: position 10,135 of record CALGWV010000038.1, read on the forward strand.
TTAATTATCTACTAGGTTAAATGAAGGGTTCTAAAATAACAATGGTTATAAAAGAAGAAAGTTTAAATAAAAAACTTGAGAGCATAAAAACAGCTCTCACAGCCCCGCTTCAAGGCTTAAGGCTAGAAGCTCAAGCCTTGATTTGAGATGAATTTCACTTCCTATTTGAAAGAATAAAATCTCTATAAATTATATTATTTCTTAAAATAGCTTTCACATAAAATCGAGTCTCTTCCCTTGGGAGCTCTTCAAACCAAAGTGCTCGGGAAAAGTCTGCCTTCGGGTCTTCAAAGTAACCATAAACATCATCTCTTCCAGCAGACCATTTTTTCATACGACCAGGTCCAGAGTTATAGGCGGCCAAAGTCCAAGGAAAATAATTTTTATAACTTCTCATGAGCCTTTTCAAATAGTAGGTCCCCATTTTGACATTGATATGGGGAGTATACAGGCTCTTGGGATTACTAAAATTTCTAATCCTTAAACTACGAGACACCTCTCGGGCCGTGCCCGGTATCATTTGCATGAGCCCTCTAGCTTTAGAGCTACTCTCAGCATAACGATTGAAAGCACTTTCTTGGCGTATTAAAGACAAAATTTGTGAAGGCTCAAAACCTATGTCCCAGGCTTCTTTATTAATAATATCTAAGTAAGGAGTGGGGTAGGCCCAAGAAAGCAAGTCCTGAGTAAAGTACTTAGGTGATTTCTTCCAAATAAGCGAACTTGATAATATTCCATAGAGATACTCTCCACCAGTTGAGAGGACTTTAGAATAAAAATAAAGCAATGGGATTTCATCTTGTTGCTGAACTTGAGAGTAGTAAAGCTCCCGACCAAAGCCAGAGGCTCCTAAAACTAGGAACTCTTTAGCCAGTACAGTTTGTTTTTGCTCCTCAGTAAAAGAAGGAGCGGGTTGCTCTAAAAAGTCATAAGAGGCGGATCGCTCTGACTTAAGTTTCAAAGTAAAATAGGTCATGGGATATAAATCCACCATTTTTTGAAACACAATATCAGCTTCAGGCTTTCTTTCTTTCAAATCAAAAATTTTATATTTCCAATACAAAGCCGACAGTTGATACCCCGACTCTTCAGCATCTAAAATCTCTAAGGACTGCAAAGCTTTATCATATTTTTCACGTCTTAAAAGAGCTAAGGCATTTAACCAAACGAGGTCATTACTTTTGACAGACTCGAAAATCAAAAAACGATTCAGCTTTGAGTTGGCTCTTTTATAATCACCTTTATAGATAAGGGCCCGCATCCACTGGTCTTTATTTCTGTGATCCAAGCTCTCTTTGACTTGGGCAGCATAAACTTCATCAACCAGATCAAACTCCCCCTGTCTCATGAGAACATCCGTCACTCCCCAGAGAAGATCCGGCTCTTTGAGAAGCTCGTGATTGCGAATGAGCTTTCTCAAAGATGAATGATCTTTATAAACCCACCCCAGCTTTGATCCAAAGCTGTATTTATTAAACTTAACCACCTTCAAACTTTGAATTATTTTTTTTAAACTTTTTTTGTCTTTTCTAGAAAACTGTTTTTTAATTTGAGCTAATTCGGATTTTTCAGAAATTCTCTTTTGTTTATTCTCACTCGTTTCGCAATCTCGGATCACTTTGTTAAACCTAGACTCAATAAGAGTGCACACTTCTGATTGAGACAAATACAAACGCCCCAATGTATAAACTATACTGCTCTGATCCTGACTCTGATCTACAAACATCAGGACTAAGGGGTGAGTTCCTTTTATGTATTTCTGAGCTGAGGACCTCTTTAAAACTTTTCCTAGAGCATAATAAAGTTTTTTATGCTTAGCTTGGCTTAAATCTAAACCTGGAGTTTTTAAATAACTTAGTATAAGCTGCAACCAGGTTTTCACTCCTGATTTTGAAGATTGATTTGGGATGCCTTTTTCCAAACAATTCAAGATCCCATAATAAAACCAAGCCTTGAGTTCTTTTGTAACAAGATTTTTGTCTTTATAGGCTCTTTGAGTGCATTTGCGATAATTATTATCTCTAAGATCTGTTTTTAAACTCTTAAGAAGACTAATTTCTTTTTTATGAGCTTTAAGTTCAGCTTCATAGAAAACCCATAGCTTTTCAAATGAAATAAAACTCTCAACAGAAGAAAAACCTGCATTAGAAAAAAGCATTCCTAGTGTGTAAAATACAATGAGATAAGCCTTCAAGTTTTACTCCTTACTGTATACTGAACGCATACAGGCTTTTCTTTGTGCTGAAAAGCACTCGGTATTACAACTCTGAAAATATCAGCTCAAATACTCTTTGACCAAAGCTTCTAGGCTTTGAACAAGTTTTTCGATGTTTTTAGATTCTACCCGACTTTGGCCAGAGTATGAGCTAGTTTGAATCTCATCATTAAGCTGAGACAATATCCCGCCGAGTTTTAACCTCAAACTTGCCGGCGCCTGATTCAATAGACTTTCGAAATCAGCCTTTGGATCAGATTTTCTGCGAATGGCATTTAAAAAATAATAGATTGTGCTGGTAGATTTTTGAGCCGCAAGATGGCTTTGGCCTTGATCCAACGCTGAATGAATTTCCAGGAATTTCTCTTTCATCCGGTCTTCTAAGCTCAGGACATTCCCATCAGATTTCCTTTTATACCAAGCCCACAAAACAAAGATAAGTCCTGCAAAAAATAAAAGAAAGGACATAATATTTAAAACTGGAATGACACTCCAACTCCAGGGCAATGCACTTTTAGCTTTAGGTGCCCAAGGCTGATCTGCAAGACCAGAAAGCCCTTCATCATCAGCTTGAGCTTTAAATCCAGGATTTTTAGCAACACTAAAGCTTCGAGAATTGGTTTTGACCGTATAGTACTCCTCAGCATCAGGATTAAAGAATGTAAAGGACTGTGCTGGAATTTCTATAGTTTGATCTGCTTGAGGAACATAAGTGACCGAATAGACTTTTCGACTTTGAAGGTTTTTACTAAAAGCATATTCCTCTTGAATATCATAGACTTTCACATCTTTTGAAATCTCAAAACTGCTTTTCTCCATAAAACGCAGCTGCCCTTCTCCAGCAATGACATATTTAACAACAAATCCCTCTCCCTGCTTAATTTGCTTGCTTGGAAAAACAGCTGTGGCTTTATATTTCCCCACTGCAAAATTGTAATCTTCGGGTTGAGGTTGAGGCAATTCTTGAACTTCAATTTCAATGGATTTACTCTTACGCCTTAAAGATTTGGAATTAGAAAAAAAGCTTCCTTTGACGACCTTGGCGCCCACTTCAACATCGTCAATAGTTTTAACTCCAGGGCTAAGAGCTGTAAGAGCATAGACGAAAATAGGACTGGTCAAAAGATTTTTATTGTTTCGTATTTTCTGTTGAAACTGAAACCTTAATGGACGAGACACCTCTTCCTTCCAAAAGCCTTCAAGCTTAGGAAATTTTAGAATATCCATATTTAAAAGTCTTCCATCAACCCATAGATCCCATCTCAACAGGATTTGCTCTCCCACATAGGGCTTTCGATTAGAAGCTTTTAAATCAACATAGAGCTCTGGATCCCGAGACAAACCATCAAACACCTGGAACTGATCAAAGCCTGAGTCTGTTCCAAAAAATTGGTCAAATAAACTTCTTAAACCACCGCCTTGTCCGCTATCCTTGGGCCTTTGAACAGGAGCGACCTTCGAGCCTGGAGGCATCACAATAATTTTAGTATTCTTAGCTCTATGAATTTGCGTGCCTTTTTTATAACTTAATCCAGGGATAATAAACGTGCCGACTTTTTTTGCTTGAATATAGTATATAAACTCGAGACTTTCAGTCTGTGTAGTGACGCCATTTATATTTGAAAATTTTGAACTTCTTCTTTGAGATTTTTCAATAAATTGAAGCCCCTTAGGAGGCTTTATCTCTGAAACTTTAATATTTGATGGCATGGTTTCATTTACAAAATCCACACTGAGCTTGATTGAAAAATAATCTTCAGGAGTGATTGGACGAGGAGCTTGATTGATTGTTTGAACAAGCTTAATTTCTCCACGAGCCACTGAGCTCAAGACCAGACATCCAAACAAAACAACAAACAGATTTTTAATAGAATTGTATTTCATTACCAGTTTTTTCCATTTGAAGATTTACCAGATTTTCTTAAATCAGACTTTTCAATTTGAAGATCTTTTTCTTGCTCTTCAATTTGTTTCAGCAAAGCTTTCTGTTCTCTTTTTGGGAGATATTCTTGTTTTTGAGTGGATTCTGAACCACTGTCTTTTTTATCTTCAGGATTCTTGCCTGGATCCTGGGGATCTTTAGGTTCGTCTTGATCCCCTGATTTTTCTTTGTTTTCTTTTTTCTTTCCGTCTTTGCCGTCACCGTCTTTATCAGACTTCTCTTTATTTTTAGACGATTGTGACTGCTCTTGATCTTCAATCATGAGTTCAATGTTTTTTCGAATGATCTTATCCCCAGGCTTATACTCCAAAGCCTTCTGGTAATCCTTTAAAGCTTGCTCAATATTTTTATTATCGTACTCCATGTAGGCGCTTGCAAATAAACCTAAGTACTGACTTTTAGCATCTTTTGAGTGGTCTAAAAAAAATTTTATCTCCGCACGGGCCTCTTCCTTAAGCTCATTTTCGAATAAAACAATAGCGTACTTCAATCGCCTAAGATCTTCAGTAGAGTCTTCTTGCAAGGATTTTTTTAAATACTTCTCAGCTTCAGAAAATTTTTTACTTTTCACTAAGGAGTCTACACGCCATAAGTTGTAGACATCCAAAGAGCAACCACAAAATAAAAAAATCATGAACAAAAGAACCTTTAACATTAAAGCCCCTCAAGGTTTTCTAAAGACAAATCTCTTGAGCTTCCATTAGGCCAATATAATAGCAAACCAAAAAGCAGATGCGCCAAGGACCATAAAACTATGAATGGAAAAAACTCTGCCTGGACAGTAAAGCTCTGACTCCCAAATTTAGACTTTCCAAACTTTTTAATATCGGCTTTGAGTCTCTCAAAAGCAGATGAGTTATAATCTGTCCTGTAAAAAGCGCCCTTCCCAGCATCAGCAAGCTCTTTTAAAAAGACATCGTTAGGTTGAGTGATGACAAATTCACCTTTATTGTCTTTAAGATACCCCGCCTTATAACCCAATCGATTTAAAATCGGGACTTTAGCACCTTCGGCTTTGCCCACCCCCACCGTCATTGTGAATATATTTTTCTGGGCTAATTCTTTGACTTTCTCGAGAACTCCGCTTTCATGATCTTCACCATCTGAAATCAAAATGATCACGGATTGCTTAGAGTCTGTGTAACCATCATCACCTTCGATCACCTCTTTGGCCGCGTCCAAAGCTATAGACATATTGGTGCCCCCAGAGGATAAACTCGTGGCACTTAGGGCATCTATATATAAATTTAATGCCCCGTAATCATCTGTCATTGGGCTTACAATAGCGGCATCTTCTGCAAAAGCCACTACGCCCACTCGAGCTTGCCCCAGCTCAGTGAGAAACTTTTTAACCTCACGTTTAACAAACTCTAAACGAGATGGGGATATGTCTTCAGCCATCATGGATGTTGAAACATCAATCACAATTAAAAACTCAGAGCCTTCGGATTTCACCTCAATAGTTGTTTCACCATACTGAGGCCTTGCTAAGGCCACACTGATTAAAAAAACAGCTAAAAATAAATTTAAAAAAGAAGCTCGGCGATAAGTTTTTAGACTCAGGCTTCCAAAATAATATTTAATAAAACGAGGAGACAAGATTTGACTTATTTTTTTTACACTGGCCTTCCATCTCAAGAAGTAAACCATACCAAAAACAAAAATGGCCAGTAAGCCTAAAAAGAGATACTGAAAATCTACAAATTGGAGCTTCATCCTAAAACCCTCCAAGCCACTAAAGTGTCCCAGAATAATCCAAAAAGCAGAAAAATGAATCCCCACCAAACAAAATATTGAAATTCTTCATTGATTTTTTCAAACTTAAAAGTTTCTACATTTGTTTTTTCTAAATTATTAATGGACTTAAAAATCTGATCTAAGTCCACACTGTCGGAGGCTCTAAAATACTTCCCCCCTGTTTTTTGAGCCATCTCTTTGAGCAAGGTCTCATTCACATAACTGGGCATCATACGAGTTGTCTTTATTTTCCGCCCCCTAAAATCTTTAGTATAAATAGGAAGCTTGGCCATCCCGTCTTTTCCTACACCAACAGTGTAGATTTTAACACCCACATCTATGGCTAATTTCAAGGCTACAGAAGGATCAATGCTCCCACTATTGTTTTCACCATCAGTCAATAAAACGATCACCTTAGATCGCCCTTTAGCATGTATTAAACGAGAAGTGGCCGTAGCTAGAGCGACCCCAATGGCTGTTCCTTTTTTTAAGTTCGCCTGAGTCTGCACCCGAGCTAAGCTTTTTTGAAGAAGGCGGTAGTCCATCGTCAGAGGCACACGGGTATAAGCCTCGCCAGAAAAAACCACCAGTCCAATTCTATCCGTCTCCCGACCTTTTATAAAATTAGAAATAGTTTTCTTGGCTGATCTGAGTCGACTATGGGGCTGCATGTCTTCAATCAACATGCTGTCAGAGATATCGAGAGTCGCAATGATATCAATGCCTTTGGATTTTTTTATGACTCTCTCATCCACACTTTGTGGACGGGCAAACGCAAGAATCAAAAAAACACCGGCAACAAAGTACAATACAAATGACAAATTTAAAAAGGCTTGAGTCAAAAATCCTGATTTTTTCTGAAATGATACCGAACTCGGAAAGCTTCTCGAAGTTTTGTCTTTAAAGAAAACCAAATAGACAAAAAACAAGCACCAGAGCACAAAAAGGGCTATCGCTAAAAGCGGCGATTCATATCTCATTTTTTATCCCTCAACGACTGCATTTGAGTGACTAAATCTAAGCTCAATTGAAGCAGGCCCTTATACTCTTCTTGTTTAAAAGCCATGTCTTTGGATTGACCTATCATCTCAGACACCACTTGGTATTCTTTCATATAGTTGTTAAAAATTTTTAAAAACTGAGGGTGTTTATTTTGAAAGGTTTTTTTCAAGGCCTTAAAATACTTCACCTGTTGGGTCTCATCCAGGATCATATTAAACTCACGTGAAAAATATATTTTCTGAGCTCGTAGCAAATTTTGAATTTCAACTTCTGGCTTTTGCCCCCCCTTCATGAGTCTTCGATGCTCAAAAAGATAGGACTGAAAAGGAGTTTTGGGAGAATCAAAATCAAGGAGATATTTTCTAAGCTTAGACCTTGAGCTCCCTAATTTAATTAAAAATCCAAAGACACATAACACCAGAAAACCCAAAGCTATCAAGGCCATCCACACCCAGGCTCCGTAATCAGAAGCCACATATTGGAAAGACATGATCTTATCTTTTTTTTCTACCAAACTTGGGACAACAAACGTACTCTCAGGCAACAGAACCTGCCCTCCATCGGGAGTCTCAAGCAGCGCCTGTTCTAATTTGTTTTCTCCCACTTTGTAGGTGGTCACTAAATAATCTGCTTGGTCTCCCTCAAAGATTAAATTTTTCTCAAGTGAGAGCTTAAAATCATCTTGAGCCCCGAGCTTGAGGGACGCCTGAGACCAGTCCTTCTCAGGATCAAGACCTGAGCATTTTAAAAGAAATAAATCCCCAACATGTACCTCATTAGGAATTTTTTTTTCTTTAATTTGAGGAAACTCAAACTGGCATTCTGAGGTCATCTTCTCAAACCCCTATAGTACTGATGCATTTTTTTAAAGATATCATCTGAGGTCATTAAATCCATAGACCTCACACCTGAGCTTTTTAAGAAATCTTGCTTTTTCTCTTTGTTTTTTAAAATCTCAATATTAAGCAAACGCCTTAATCCTGGGTTTTTCAAATTAGCCCAGCTCTCGTTTTTTCCAAAAGAGTTGGACCAAGACATCCACCCCACTTGAGGAAGACTCTCTTCAAAAGAATCTTTAATATGTATCATATGAACATCATTTTTTTGAGCCAAAGCCTTAACCAAATTTGTTTTTTGAACATTTTGAAAATCACTCAAAACGATAAGGTGTGTTCTTTTCTTTAAAGTGGGCAGTAAGCTTCGAATTGCCACATCCAAAGCAGCCTCCTTTGAGTAGGCTTTGTGACTTATGATTTCAGAGAGCAGCCGTCTCACATGGGTCATGCCTTTTTTAAAAGGAACCTGCTTATCTAGAGACTTAGAATAAATCCCGACCCCGCATAAATCATTATTTTTTACAGCTGAAAAACCTATCAAAGCGAGAACCTCAAGGGCCACTTCGATTTTTGACAAATCTTTATATCCGTAATACATAGACTCAGAACCATCAACAAGAAAGAAAACAGGGAATTCTCTTTCCTCTTCATACTCCTTAATATGCATACGCCCTGTTCGGGCGTACATTTTCCAAGCCAGTGATCGGACATCATCTCCAGGGACATACTCCCGAAATTCAGAAAAAGTCATCCCCTGACCTTTCACTGCAGATTGGTATTCCCCAGACATAAAGTTATTCACCCTAGATTTCACTTTAATCTCAAGGGCTTTTACTTTTCTAACGATATCATCAGCTCGGCTCAAGTGATCTCCATCTTATTTAAAATTTGGCTCACGATTTCATCAGCATTTGTGTTTTCAGCTTCGGCCTCAAAACTTAAGAGCAAACGATGTCGGATCACATCCATGGCGATCTTCTTAATATCATCAGCCATCACAAAACTGCGACCATTGAGCACAGCTTCAGCACGGGCTGCTTTGGCAAGATTGATCGTGGCCCGTGGAGAAGCCCCCACACGAATTAATGGGGCCAACTCTGGCAACCCGTATTCAGTTGGATTACGTGAAGCAAATACAATTTTTAAAATATAGTCCTTAAGACTCTCTTCCAGAAAGACAGAATTTATGAGCCCACGAATTTTTAAAATTTCAGATTGTGTGAGCACAGGCTGAACTTGGTGACTTTGCCCTGTGGAGACCTGCTCTAGAATTTTCTTTTCATTTTCTAGACTTGGGTACTCTACGACATACTTAAACATAAAACGGTCTAATTGAGCTTCGGGCAAAGGATAGGTTCCCTCTTGCTCAATAGGGTTTTGTGTGGCCAGGACCAAGAAAGGCTCGTCCAACTTATAACTTGTCTCTCCAATAGTGACCTGTTTTTCTGCCATACACTCTAAAAGTGCACTTTGTACTTTTGCTGGAGCCCGGTTAATCTCATCTGCCAAAACAATATTTGTAAAAATTGGACCTTTTTTAACAGCAAACTCAGCAGTCTTGGGATTGAAGATCATCGTCCCAATAAGATCAGATGGGAGTAGATCAGGAGTGAACTGCACCCTTTTATAATCAAGATCCACAACACCCGCCAATGTGGAGATGGTTAAACTTTTAGCTAAACCTGGTAAACCTTCTAAAAGCACATGCCCACCTGTGAGCAAACCACGCACAATGGTTTGAACCATGCGAGACTGCCCCACAACCACCTTAGCCATTTCTTCTTGAAGCTGAACTATTTTTTTGCTGGCATTTTGAAATTCTTCTGTGACTTGGTCTTTGTCGATATCCACCCTAACTCCCTGTCAGAAATATATTCCTACTTTCTTAAAATAGGCCTAAAAAGTTTTTTTAAAGTGGAGTTAGTATACCAAAAAAATGATCCTGAGCACAAAGCATCCAATGGGATTTTTGGACCCTCTGGCGAGCTCAATCTTGACTTTGTGGGCTAGAGCCCTCTAGAGGCCTTGATCTGAAATTTAAATTTGTCAGCTCTCATGAAGCTTGCTATTTTAATGAAATGATTTTAAGCCTTTACGCCCTATGTTTTCTTTTTTTCTCAGCCTTGCTCTGGTTTCAAATTGGAACTCTGGCGATCAGCTTTATCATATCTTTTGTTTTTTTATTCTTTTATTTTTTCATGAAACACAGAGCTCAAAATGCGGAGCAAAGAAACGCCCCTTTATCTTGGGAAAGACACTATCTAAGGTCTCAAAACTCAAACTATAATCCTCTTTACCTCACTCAAGACGTCCCGTTTTACCTGTCTTTTGATCGCCTCTCAAACAATGAAGAGGCCTGGACTATGAGCCAGAGCATTCGAGAATTACTCCTACCCGAAGAGCTTTCTAGTTTACTGGCCTTTGCCAAACAGTATTCTCAAAAAAATCAGAACTCCTTTTTATTCAATTTGAAGAGCTTTGTTTATAATCGGTCCACGCTATTTTTTAACTTTCTAGATTATATATTTTTTTGGATTTTAGGCCTTGGCCCAAAAACCTCAATCCATAGTCCCCAAAAAAAATTTGTTGGAAGACTTCACCATAGAATTTGGAATAAGAGTTTTAAACAAGATCAAGTCCCATTAAACGACCTCAAAAAACAATTATCAGATGATATAAATCTTTTTAAAGCTGTATATAAAATTTTACACCTCTCTAGCTCAGGATTTGCTCCCACAGCCTTCGTCCTGGTTCCAAAGAGTTTGTTTTGCACCAAAATGGGTGTACTGCTTTTTTTCTGTGGTTACAACCGGGAAGAAATTTTTCCACTGCAAGATCAGATTAAAGCCCCAAAAAATATAGAAAAATCAGAGGCTTATAAAAAAAACTTGTTTACCCCTAAAAAAGTAAAGACCTCTAGACAGAGTTTTAATCCCATAAACCTAGACTTGGCATAGTTTTTTCATAGGAGAACATATGACTGATCCCATCGAAGCGAATTTCTCAACATTAATCTTATCTATCGCCTCAGCGGCATCAATGGCTCTAGGGGAACAAGCAGACCCTAGAACCGGCGCACAGAAAGTAGATTTAAAAATGGCCTCATTCAATATTGATTTACTCAAGGTTTTAAAAGAAAAAACCAAAGGAAACCTTTCTGAGGAGGAAGGAGATTTTGTCACTTCGATCATCAGTGATTTGCAAATGAGGTACGTGAGCAAAAAGTAAATAAAAAGGATTTATATGCAAAAAAAACTCTATATTTTAAGTATTGGTATTATATTGTTAGCCACGGGTATTTTTGGGTATCAATTTAGCCCCTCGACAAGTGTGGCCCGTGCAGTAGGTCCGAACCTTAAGCTCGGCCCTCCTTTAGCTAGGAACGCATTTAGCGTTTTAGCTGAAGCGATCAACCCTAGTGTTGTTAATATTTTCACTGAAACTCAACCGCGATTTCAAAACTCGGGCTCTGACCCCGTTCAACAGCTTTTGGAACAACTTTTCGGTGGCCTACCTGGCGATGGACGCCCCGGCTTTCAAATGCCGAAATCAGCCCCAATGAAATCCCTAGGCTCGGGATTTATCATTCGAAAAGATGGACTCATACTGACAAATGCTCATGTGGTTGCTAAAAGTGACACTATTAAAGTGAAACTCAACCAGTCAGATGAAGAGTATATAGCAAGAGTCATTGGAACTGATAAAAAAACTGACGTAGCCTTAATTAAAATTGATACCCAAAAACCACTTGTAGCTGCCTACTTAGGTTCATCATCAAGCCTTAAAACTGGAGACTGGGTCGCCGCTTTTGGAAACCCCTATGGCCATACTCACTCTATGACAAAAGGGATTGTCTCAGCCATTGGTAGAAACCTAGATGGCCTCAATATTTTTCCTTTTATCCAAACAGACGCCAGCATTAACCCGGGGAACTCTGGTGGCCCCATGGTAGACCTTGAAGGTTTAGTTGTGGGCATTAACACTGCTATCGATGGACGAGCACAGGGTATTGGTTTTGCCATCCCTATTGATGATGTTAAAAAGCTTCTTCCCCAGCTAGAAAAAAATGGGAAAGTAGACCGTGGTTATTTGGGTGTTTATATGACTGAACTTAACGAAGACATTGCGAAGTCTTTAGGCTTAAGCAAAAAACAAAAAGGAGTTCTTGTCTCCAAAGTAGACCCTGAATCTCCAGCTCACCGTGCTGGTGTGAAAGCTCATGACGTCATTACAGATTTTGATGGACGTAAGATTAAAAAACCTAGCGAGCTCTCATCAGCTGTGGCATCAAGGCCTTCAGGAACACAGTCTAAAATGACAGTCCTTAGGAACGGTCGAACGAAAAATCTCAGTGTACGAATGGGGTCTTTAGATCAGCTTGTTTCTAGACCTAACTACGGTGGACGTCAAAAACAAAAAAGTACAACAAGCTCATTATATAAAAAATGGGGATTTGAGGTCAGTGAAACCACAGGAACCTCTGGACAAACAGAAATGATTATCACAGAAATTAAGACTAAAGGCCCTGTTTATAATCAACTCATGCTTGGAGATATCATTTTAGATATTAATAAAAAGCAAATGTCGAGCCTTAAACAAGTCGAATCCGAACTCTTGAGCTCAAGAAAAAAGTCTCATCTCCTTCGCCTCAATCGCAAAGGCCAGGTTTTGTTCAAAATTATTAACCAATAAATATCTAAAAACAAAGGCTTATTCGTTCCTTTGGAAGGCCTTTATTCCATTTAAAGAAATACCGATTAAACCTGAGTGAGAAGAAAGCTCAACTCGGGTGAGCACTCTTCCTCATTTACGGTGGAGAACAGCATGAAAGTCACAGATGTAAAGATATTTCCTGTAAAAGAAGAAAGATTAAAAGCTTATGTTACAATAACTTTAGATGATTGTTTTGTCGTAAGAGACCTTAAAATCATCAATGGTCATGAAGGCCTTTTTGTAGCCATGCCCAGCAAAAAACGAAAGGACGGCCAATTCCGAGACATTGCCCACCCTTTAAACCAAGACACGCGAAAAGAAATAGAAACGAAAATTTTCGAAGCCTTTGAGCGCCACCAAGACCAAGAAGACCCACTCGAAGCGAGTTAGTTTTTTAAAACTCTTTTTTTAGCACCTCCACTTAATGCCTTGGTACAGCCTGACGAGAGGCTTGATTTTTTAAAATTTTCATTTACCTTAATAACTCTCCATTGGGGTATAGCCAAGTTGGTAAGGCATCAGGTTTTGATCCTGACATGCGTAGGTTCGAGTCCTGCTACCCCATCCATTTTTTTCAAACTAGGTAATCTAAAAAGATACGTACTGTTAGGGCTTTACTCACTGGGCCTTCTTGGACACTCTAGTAGAGATGAAGTTAGACACAAGTTATCTCAGCAAATGCATTGCCGCTCTTGAGCAAGCCTTAACACTCTTGAAAGCAGCTCCGAAAGAAAGTGTTGAATACGAGCTTTACCGCTCGGCTTGTGTTAAAGAATTTGAAATCATTCTCGAACAATCAGGGAAACTTCTCAAAAAAAGCTTAAAACCTTACTTCTCAAGCTCGAAAGAGGTAGACAAACTCTATTTTAAAGATGTTTTTAGGCATGCTGCTCTCCATGGAATCATAAGTCTAGAAGATGCAAATCATTGGATAGTTTACAGAGATAATCGAAATAGCACAGCACATGATTATGGAGTTGGGTTTGCCAATGAAACTTTAAATCTTTTACCAGAGTTTATCACAAAGAGTAAATCGTTAATTCATAATTTGGAGCAAGAAATTGAAAAAAACGATACATCTACGTGAAAAAGACAAACAAACCATAATTAAAATTTGTGAAGATACTTTTAAAACTCCAGTTCTTATTTTAGCTTATGGGAGTCGTGCTAATGGAAGTAGCCATGAGTCCAGCAATTTAGACTTAGCCATTAAGCCCATAACAACAGCCACACCAACAAATGAAGAACTCACTCGTTTTGTGACAGAAATCCGAGAATCCAACATTCCTTTACTCGTTGATGTTGTAGAGTGGAGTCGAGTACCCGAGCATTTTCGTGAACAAATTCTACGCACATCGATCACACTTTGGAACTCAGAAAGACCTGAGACAGCAATTCCCGTCAAGAGTTGATTCTAGTTCCTCAAAGTGCAGTAAAGCCTTGAGGCTAGTGAAGCTTGGGATTTGGATAAAGAAATGCCTATCAGACTATCAGATTGAGAGTCTGCAAAACAACTGATTCAAAAGATCTTCGAGCCTTGCTTTGGACATGGACTTATAAGAAATTTGTTTTAAGATGAGTTGATTTCATCCCAATCAAAACTAATATCTTGTAGGGATTCAAAAAGCCCTTCCCAGTTTTTAAAAACTACAAATATCAACCTGGCTCTCATGGCCTCCCAAAGAGAGCTAAGCTTGAACGCCTCTTTAAGAGCTAGGTTAAACAGCTTACAGCATAGCCGCTGGAGCTGGTCCACTAAAAAAACCAACATCATGAGCACTGCCAAATTATTGCTTAAATTCTTATAACCATGTCCAAAATTATGCTCGAATTTATAGCCTAAATTTTTTAAAGTATTAAATGTCTCATTTTCAATCTTCCACCGGGATCTCGCTGAGAACATCACCTGCTCAATATTTTCAAAGTTTAAAGTGATATCCGTCACCCAGCTAAATCTTTTTTTCAATTTCCCCGTTAACTTATCCCACTCACTGTACTCTAAAAAGTTCAAACTCAAATCATGGGAATCATTTAAAGGGACCTGGTTTTGATATCTATACTCTCGAATCCACTGAGGATCACTTTCGTCTCTATGAAGTTGAAGCTTTTCAAGCTTATCCGATGCTTCGATGAAGCTAAATAAAGCTTTGTGATCTCCTGGTTTGACTCCCAAAATGTAATTCATATTAAGCTCCTTAAGGAGCCGAATATGAGGCCCATTAGAGGCCAAACCATCTTCTAATACTGTGATCTTAAGGTGGGGGTGCTCTGTTTTAAACTTACGCAAAAACCTCTCTGCAGCCCTGCGTTCACAATCATTTTTTTTAGTCCCGTCTTGATTGGAGATGGGCTCAAGACCAAAGGGAATCACTTCTTTTTTATTTGGATGGACCATCACTGCAGCTAAAGCCTGATGAGAGTAGGTTTTTGTCCCATCCCTGTGCTCTTTGACCATGCAACTGGGGCAATGAATTTTTTTTGAACTAAAATAGCCCGTTCCATCTAGGGAGAGTAAATAGCTATTGTTGATAGCTTTAAACTTTTCAAAAACTTTGCCTCTTTGAGCCACAGCCAGAAGGGGTTTAAATAGTTTTTTAAGCTCATCTGTATCTACGGGGTCCAGTATTTCTCTCATTGCTGTGTCGCTGGGCCTGACTATTTAACACATCTCTTGAAAGAGGCTTAGACCTTGGCTCATAGAGTTTAGTTTTTGATAGCCTCTATATAAAACTATCCAACCAGGTGGTCCATTCGATTTTAGATGCCCTCCAAGTTTTGCAATTTCAGTCTTAATGTCGTTCAAATTTTTTATACGCCGACCAGATTTTTTGGCTAACATCTGGAGTACTTTTTGCTCTACTTCGGAAAGATAGCTCCCGATAGAATCTGTTTTTTCTTTTTCTAAATAACGAATATTCAAAAGTTTAATGGCCACATGAGACAAAAAAATAGTTAGCTTCTCCCAAGCCTCTTTTGTCTCAAATTGCCTTGCTTCAAGTCGACAACCAGTCTTTAAGGCTTTGAAGAACTCCTCAATCAACCAACGTCTCCTGTAGATATCAACTATTTCTAATACATTTTCAGAGTTAACATCTAAATTAGTTACTAAATACCATTCTATTGGCTTTTCTCCTTTAGGAGGTGAAACTTCAAAAGCTCTAACAACATTTAAATTAATAATCTCTGGTAATGAACTATGAGTTGGTTTTTTGCGTGCTCTTTCAGTTTTTGGAAAATTAACATTAAGAAACTGAATATTCAGATCTACTCGTCTAGTTTTTCTAGAGGGATGTATTTTTTGGGAGTTGGTGAAGGTTTTTCCTTTGCGTTTTGATATTTGAACCCTTCTAGCAGAAACTACCGGCTCTAACTGTATTTTTTCAAAAAGTTTACCGCTCTTAAGCCTTCTGTTTATTGAAGTTCTGATAACAAAAGAGCATTTTTTCTGAACTAAATTTCCATACGTCTCATAACCATCTGCCTCTCTGTCCATCACGTGTATAATCTCAGGGTATTTCGATGAAACTTCTATGGCTTGCTCCCACCACCGCCTCTTATTAGGAACTGCAGATTTGGAAATCCATTGTTGAGAGGATTCAATCCCGAGTGCTGTTGATTCATCAGAATTAGTTACAACCAAGCTTGGATGGAAAAAGTACTTACTCCTATCAACTAGACCAAGCTTACCTATACTGAGCTCTGTGGTATCATGTAGGCAAAGAAGGTTTTTATTATCAAGATTTCCAGAGCATTTTGGCATAATACTATTGATGGACAACCGTGGATTGTTAATTAGTCTATAAAAACCAACTAAATCGGAATGACTCGGAAAAATGTCTGGAAATGCCACATTTGGGGCATTTGAAATTTTGTCCAAACTAAAATTTGCCCTGCTATCAATCCTTCGATCACAAGTATGAAAAGTCATTCACTTATTAAAAACTAACTTTTAGAGCTATACAACTGCCCGGAAAAGCTTATCTGGAGTAAATCTCAGGAGATGTGTTAAATAGTCAGCGCTGGGCACCAGATCGATTTGAAAAAGATGGCCCAGGTTTGATTTGATGGATTTTTTTGAAGAATTTTGAACGAATTGCAGCATAGAAGGGAATTTAAGCTCAAACATAGCCAATGCTGACATAACAGAGTCGGCTAAGCTGATATTGCTGGCTCGATTTTGACGAGTGTCTTTTAGCTTTAAGGAATGCTTTCGGATTAAGCCAAACATTGCAGGGGCAGATAAGTCTTTTCTTAATTTAGGAAGTGTCATGATCTTATTGAAACCCAGATTAGGAGTTTGGGTCTAGATCAGTCGAATTAAGGAGAAAGAAAAAAAAGAAAAAAAAGAAAAAAAATTTGTTTTGCTGAGCTTTCCAATTTTGAGATGAGGGTCGTTGACCCAGCATTCAAGCGGTTTTGCTTGGCGTATCTTGAAGTGCAGTCACGCAAGTGATGCACTTCGGGAGACGACATGCGGCCTTGGAGCGGGCTGGAGTCAGCTACTCTTATCTCAAATTTGAGAAGCTCAGCAAAAGTCTACGAAAAAGTATGATTCGCTCCCTCTAAAATCCTCAACTGGCTTGATTCTTATTTTTGGCGGGAATTGCTG
>CALGWV010000039.1 GCA_937936325.1 uncultured Bdellovibrionales bacterium
GATCGGTTAAGCTCAAGGAATTTTGAGGCTCAAGCCCAAGAGGCCATCATAAAAACTAAAATTTTAAACCTCTTCAAATGTCCGGCGGTTCTCTAGGATTTATGATATTAAGTTAGGAGGGCCTGTGTGCAACAACGCCTCACTGGATTATATGAATAAAAAGTGGCTTGGAATGTCACACACAGATCAAGCCAATTATATTTTTGATAAGTACACAAATTTATTGATCGCTCATTCTCAAAGTAATATTACTTTTTCACCAGAGCTTTTGACCTGCAAAGCCTTTCGCGAATCTATGACTTCGTGCGGAGTAAAGTACAATGGAAAAACTGTTAGGCAAAAAGGCTGCCGCACTCCCAAAAGAGACTTTTCGATTAATAAAAAATTTTTCAATCCTCAGATCAATAGTCCAGGTTCTAGCGCATATGGTGTGGGTCAAGTATTAAAAGGCACCGCTATTGATCTCTTCAAACGTGGTAAATGGTTTCGCCCTAAAACACCAGGATATACAGAGATAAAAGACGGCCTGACATATTACAATAAAATGTCAGATAATATGACAGCACAATTAGAGATTGGAGTGGCTGTTCTTCAACAAAAAAAAATTGATAAAAGCTGTACCTCAGATGATTGTGCGTTAAGAGGATATTATGGAAGTGGAGATGATATAACTGAAGGTACCTACTCCACTCGTATTCTCTGCTGTGAAAAGTGTACAAAACAAGAATCGAAACCAGAATCAGGATCAACAGTAAAGTTTAGTAATCGGTGTTTAGACAAAGCTCTGGGGAAAAGTAAAAAATGTACAATATAAAAATAATAATGACCTTGAGTTTATATTTTTCTGGACTGAACTTAATTTTTGCAGACTCAAGCAAAACTGAGTGGTCTATGACAAGCCGATATGTAAAAGCCCACAATGATCATGTTATTAAATCCATTCTTGTTTTCCAAAAAGGGGACAAAGAGTGGATTTATAAGCCTGCAGCACAACCCTGGGGTTTTTGGGCTAGCTCTAAAACTATGATCAAATTCAAAGAGTATTTCATAACAAGCTGGGCTAATGGAGCTGTTGTCGTATACAGAGTCTTTGAGCCTGAGAGTCTCGGGGCAACACTAGTCTGTGAAGTTCATTCATTTTTAGAAACCACTACTCTAAAAAAAACGCCCGAAGGTTTAAGAATTCTTGTTCATGAAGAGCGAAACCCGGCTTTAAAAAAATGGGTGAGTTGCGATCCTGAAGTAAAAAGAAGAAGTGCCTCTTCAGTTAAAACAAAGAAAAAACCTAATAAAAAAAAGAAAATCATCACGAAAACAAAGTCATTAAAGAAAGTAAAGTGAGATTTTTTAAAAATGGCCTCCTACTCATAAACAACGTAGAGCTCTTTTAAAGAATTATATTTTTACTGAAGAGGTTTGTCTAAAAAAATTAAAAGAGGCCTCATCTACCTACGTTTTATGCTAAAAAATGAGCAAAAACATCTTATCTAAATCCAGTCCTATTCTCTAAAACTTCAAGACAAGAGCAATTTATTAAAACTCTCCCAAGTGAAGCCCAAAAAATAGAGAAAATTTTACATCGGGACTTTTGTTCCTCATCTAGATGGCACAGACACTGGTTTCTTAAACTTTTATCGCGGAAGCTAGTAGAGCATCAGGATACATCCTGTGCTCAGCTCATCTTTGAATTGCCCCTAAGAGCTGCCTTGTCTCTAAGCCCTCATCACAAAAATCTTTAAAATTTGATCGTTGAAACGTTTGGAGGTGAGCTTGGTTTTATAGTATTGTGTCTCATTCAAAGCACACTCAGAAATTAATTTTTTAGGAATGCTATTAAACTAAGGACCAATAACCATGAGGCATGAGTTTAAAACTCTTAAATCTTTGCTCAATCAAAAAATCTCTCCGCAAAACTTGATTTTGGGTTTAGATTCTTTAAATGTGATTGCCTCTCTTTTGCAAGATCCGCCTCAAAGTCTTGCAGACTTGGCCCATGTTTTTTGCTGCAAAGATGATGATGAGATGCATAGGCTCCATCAAGAGCTTCAGAGAAATAGTATCACTAGCTATTTGCTGCCAGATTGGAGCTGTTCTCCTTATTCTGGCATGAGCGTGAAGTCCTCTATTGAGGCTCAACGTTTAAATTGGCTCTATCATGCTCAGAATGCCCAAAAAGGAAAGATTTTTCTGACGCATTTTAAAGCTTTAGCTCAAAAGACCGTGCCTTTTGATTTTATATCTCAGAACCAATTTTTGATTCAAACATCTGAAAACTTCAATGAAACTACTTTTTCAAAATTAAGGAGCTTGGGTTATAAAGAAGTCAGCCTCGTGGAAGACCCTGGTCAGTTTTCCAACAAGGGAGGAATCGTTGACGTTTTTAGTCCCAGCGAAAAACTCCCTTTGCGGATCGAGCTCTTCGGTGATGAGATTGAATCCCTTCATCTTTTCTCCTCTGAATCTCAAAGACGTGTAGAGTTAGCTAAAAGTTACAGCGTCATTCCGGCCAAAGAGACCCCTCTTAACGAACTCAACCAGAGTCAGGTCATAAAATATATCGTAACTCAGCAGCCCGTCATGAGTGATGAGCGCGAAAGCTTAGTTCATTCCGTTCGGAGTTTAAATGACTTTGATGGGCAGAGTTTTTTAATTGATGCCTTTCATACAAAATTAGAATCCCCTCTAGATCATTTCTGCCAAGATGTGGCCATTTGGGCGCCAAATTTAGAAATGCAAAAGCAGGATTTAGATTATTTTTTTAAACAACTTCATCAAGAAAAATCATCCAGTCAGAACCTCCTCCAAACCTCTGTCGAAAATCTCTACGAAACTCGTTTTGAAAAACTTCTAGGCACAAATAGTTTTGATTTAAGCACTGTTGAAATTGAAAATTTAGAAAACACTGAAAAACTCAATCGCATAAAATACCGCACCTCTGAACTTTCTGATTTTAAAGCTCGTATTAAGAACGCTTATCTCAAAAAAGAAAATGCTATTGAGCTTATAAAAAACCAAATTCAAGATTGGATCTCTCAATCTTATGAAATTCACATGGGGTCCTCATCGGAGATAGGCCAATCTAAAATCAAGCAGCTCATTGAGGCCTGTGAAGACGACGCTCCGAAGGGGCATTTTCATTGTCACACCAAAGATGCCTATCAAACTCTCAAATGTGACCTGGATCATTGTTTGTTTTTAAAGTACTCCGATATTTTTGGCAGATCGTTTCAAAAAACAAACACTTCAGATTCCAAAGCCTATATTTCAAAACTGGAAGCCATAAAGTTCGGTGACCTGAGCGAAGGCGACTTTGTCGTTCATGTGGATCATGGTGTGGGTGAATTTTGTGGACTTAAAAGTATGGACGTTGGGGGCACAGCTCAAGACTTTATTGAGCTCTCTTATCAAGATAAGGATAAACTCTACCTACCTGTCTACAAACTAAATTTAATTAAAAAATATGCAGGTCCCAAGAAATCTGAATTTCTACACAAGCTCGGTGGAGCTCACTGGGAAAAAACTAAAGTTAAAGTTAAAAAACAACTTCAAGACATGACCTCTGAGCTTTTAAAAATGTACGCATTAAGAAGCAAAGCTACTCGTCCTCCTTACACTCCTAATTTAGATGAGCTTGAAAAATTTGAAAATCAATTTTTATTTGATGAAACAGAAGATCAAATTAAGTCTATAAATTCTATTTACAAAGACTTGGCTTCTGAAAAGCCCATGGACAGGTTAATTTGTGGTGATGTGGGTTTTGGAAAAACTGAGGTGGCCATGAGAGCTGCTTTCTCAGTCTTAAGTTCTGGCAAACAAGTGGCTGTCTTAGCTCCAACTACAGTTTTAAGTTTTCAGCACTTAAGATCTTTTGAAAAACGTATTGGATCTTGGGGTTATAACGTCAAAGGTCTCAATCGCTTTGTCAGCCCTAAAGAAACCAAAAGCACTCTTGCTGGCATTAATGGCGGGACTGTAGATCTTGCTATTGGAACCCACCGAATATTAAGCCAAGACGTTAAGTTTAAAAACTTAGGACTTTTGATTGTCGATGAGGAACAAAAGTTCGGTGTTAAACATAAAGAAAAAATTAAAATGTTCAAAGAAGGCGTAGACACTCTGACTTTATCGGCCACTCCAATCCCGAGAACTTTAAACATGGGACTGCTTGGGCTTAAGGACCTCAGCCTGATCTCTACCCCTCCTGTTGATCGTCATCCTATAAAAACTTTTTTAACCAAAAAAAACAAAACTGTGATGAAACAAGCCATTGAGCAAGAAGTTAAACGTGGCGGACAGATTTATTTTATTCATAACCGAGTGCAAAGCATACATCATTTATTCGAAGAGCTTTCAGAACTTTTGCCTGATGTTCGAATGGGCTTAGGCCATGGGCAAATGCCGGAAGATCATTTAGAAAAAGTGATGATTCAGTTTTTCAATCATGAAATCGATATGCTGGTCTCTACGACTATTGTGGAATCCGGAATGGATGTGTCTAAAGCCAATACTATTATCATTGATCAGGCCCAAAATTTTGGCCTTTCACAACTATATCAACTTCGTGGACGTGTGGGCCGGAGCCACGAAAAAGCCTTTTGCTATTTGATGATTCCCCCTAATAGAAACTTGGATAAAGAAGCACTCGAAAAACTAAAAACCTTACAAGATAACTCAAAGCTAGGAAGTGGCGTCAAAGTGGCCCACTATGATCTTGAGATGCGAGGCGCTGGGAACCTACTTGGAAGAGAGCAATCCGGCCAAGGACATATGGTGGGTTACGAGCTTTACATGGAGCTCTTGGAAGAGACTCTAGGTGAGATGAAGGGCGAGCCTGTACAAAAATTTGAACCTGACATTCACATCCCACTTCCGGCCTTAATCCCAAGCTCCTGGATTGCAGACATTCGCATTAGGCTGACTTACTATAATCAGCTCTCAAAAATCGATGAAGCTTCTGAAATTTTAGACATTGAAGACGAGCTTAGAGATCAATTTGGAAAACTCCCAGAAGAAAGTTTAAACCTGCTCAGACTCATGGAGCTTAAGTGCCACTGCAGACACAAAAAAATACAAGAAATCAAAGCCGGCCCCAAAAACCTTTCACTGAGATTTGCTACAGACACACCCATTACAAATAAACGCATCGTAGAGCTCATCTCAAAGCAGTCCCAAAAATATAAACTCTCTAAAGACGGCCGCCTCATCATTAAACACAAAGAGCTAAAGTGGGACCAAATCCTTAAAGAAGTTGAAGCGATTTAAGCTTCTAACTGACGGCACATTGCTAAATATCATCATATTTAGCAATGTCGGGTCGATCTATCCTAAAACCCAGAATAAATTTTAGGTGACAATTTATTTTAACCAAGGGAATAGATCAATATTGAGTTGATAGACTTCTTCTGACTTTGCGTCTTTCACATCTCCTTGGATTTCTTTAAGGGCTTCGAGAAGTTTATTTTTAATAATGTCTTTTGTTTTTCGCTCACAAGATAGGGTCACAGAAAATGAGTATTTATTAGTTGGTTTTTGATTTGCTGTATGAGTAATGCTCAATTGCCTAAGGAGTGTTTGATGGCTCCATATAAGGGGATGATCTTCCGGGAGGTGAAAGCCCTTCTTCTTAATCTCTACACCCTCTTTATTGATTTCAAGCACACCGATCTCTTCTAGGATGGCTAAGGCCTTTTCGACCCTATGGATTGGAATGTCCAAGGCATCGACCAAAAGTTTTGGTGTTTTTCTGTATTTTGAAATAGCTAAGGCCACATGAATGACTTTAATATAAGGATCTGAATAGTATTTAACATAGAAATCTGTGGATTCAGCGGGGGCCTGGGCCCCTAGTTTTACCTCTGATTTTAAATTCTTTTTTTTAAACTCTTCGACTTTTTTAAGTAAGTGCTCTCGTCTCAGGTGGTCTGAACAGTCTTGAAGGTCACCCAATAAGAGTAAGTAATCCGTGGCCTCAGAGTCTAAGTTCATAACCCCAGCCACTCGAAATATCTGATCCTGATTCAAAGAGGCTTTGGACTTAAGGACATTTGAAAAATAAGACTCTTGAATTCCCGACAAACGCGCTAATTTTTTCTGTGTCCATTTAGGGAAAGTCCCCTTTTTAGACTCCAAAAAGCTTTTGATAAAATCAGAATAGCTTAAGTACTTATAAATATTCATTAAAATATTAATCGGACATTAATTATAATTAATAAAATTACTTAATTTTTAATGGATTTGAGCAGCAGACCTCAGTATAGTGCGACTTGTCATACCTGCTAACTTAATGAGCTAACTCCAAAAAAAATGAAAATAAATGAAAATAAATGAAATAAAAAATAAATTAATAACTGTTTTAATACTACTCTCTTCTCAAAACATATTTGCTTTGAGCCAGGATTATGTAGATTGTGCAATGTCCATTACAGATCTTAATTTTAATATGATGCCTTCGGCACCCACTCACAAAACTATTTTTGAATACAATATGATAGCTACTCCACATGCATTTGGAGAGAACAGAAGATCCATTCATTTTACGGGTACTGAAGCCAAACCAGAAATAGTTCTCTTTGAAAATGGAAAAATATACAAAACAGATAACGTGACTATTTTTAGGCTTTCATTCAATAACGTCGACGCCTCTAACGTCATTGCTGTGAAGAGTTCTCACCAAGATCAATACACTATCTACGAAGTAGATCATTACCCACGAATCTACACGGGAATCCTAGATGCTCATAATGTGAGTGCAAAGCTCCTCGCATATGTTGAAAAAAATGCAGTCCATCTAGACTTAGATAAGCTAGAAATAAAAAATCCGGTAGAAATAACGAAATACGAAGCTATACTCTTAGACTCTCTAGAGAAAAATATTCATGGAATAACTATGGGTATAGCAATGAGGGCAAAACTGAGGTCACTCATTATTTTAGAGCCAAACGCATCGGCATTTGATAATCCCAACTATGATGTAAACATTCATGACCTAGCATACTTAAAAGATGTCGCTTGTAGTTGTAGCAAAGTACCAGGCTTAGCGGATACTCTGAGTTACTTTAAAAAAAGATTAGTGACTCAGCTTCCAGAAGATGTAAGTAGCATTATAGTCAGGAATGGACCACAAAGTTTCTCTAACTTAACAGAAGACGCTTTCATGTGTGAGTAATCAATTTGTGAATGGTTTCAAAATTGCAAGTCACATTAACAGACTATTGAGGTGGCTTTGAATTTATTTAAATCTTTAAAGATGACATTTTTTGTCACTTTCTTTTTTTGCATGACACTCTTATTGAGCACTGGGTGTCAAGATAAAACAACTGACCTTCCTTTCACTTTCACACCAAAAAATATTCCAATTAGCCTTCAAGGAGAATGGGAAAGTAGTGGTGGAGATATTGTTGAATGTGAAGAAAAAAATTATATTCTTGATTATTGGGAGTACTATGTGGCTCCCAATAATCATACCCCCAAAAATATTACAGACACTCCTCCTCCTGCAACACTCAAAGAGTTTTTTGAAAGAAGATACTACGAAGCTCATGAGTTTGAATTAGATAAGAGCTTAGAGTCAAAAAGTGCGAGCAAGACCCTTGATGAAGTTCTACTGCGCATTTGGACAGCGTCACCACTTTTTGGCGATCAGGTTTACGAAGCCTATAAACAATCTAAATTCTCAACTTGGAAGCCCAGCAATAAACTTATAAATATTGATGACAGCACCCCAAGGTTTGAAATCCCAGGCACTTGCGCCCTCACTCAACTCGTCAATCGATACTCTGTAGACAATGCAGAAAAAGTTCCAGAACTTGAGTACCATTACAACCCCATATTATTTGATCCCTTACCTGAAGTGCAAAAAGCAATGATGGTTCTACATGAAGTTTTTTATTTAATCGCAAAAAAAGACACTCATACCAATTCAAATCATATTAGAAAATTAGTCGCTTTCGCGTTTTCAAAAGAATTTACTCTCTACTCAGGAAAATTAAAAAATATAGACACAGATCAAAAATCTTCTCGAAATCTAAATCCTCTAAATGTTAAGCAAAATCTGTTTTTAGTTTTCAAACAAATCTTATCCTATCCTTTTGGAGATTATGTAAAATTTTTTATTAGAGAAAATAATTTTTTAAAAAGTGAAAACCCTTATTATGACTCACTCATCTCTTTAATGAAAAAATTGCGCTATGCTAAATCTCAATGCATAAAATCTGGTAAAACCCCTAACGAATGTCTTCATTTTGTCCACAACTCCAGAGCCATCCAATATAGCCTTAGTCCTTCAGAATCCCTGGTTTATGCTGCCAGATTTATATTTGATATGGGATTTAGCGGCCAAGATTTTTCATCAGAATACTTATCCAGCATCAATAAAGCATTACTAAAAAAATCTAGTTTTGACAAAAGAACTTATCTTAAAAAACTCTGCTTTTTTATCAATTCAAAAGACAGAAAAGATCATCTTATTCTTGGTGAATCTGCAAAACAACAATGTCGACTTGAAGACATCGAAGTGACATTGATTAAGGAGAGACCCTCTTGGACTGAATTTAACTGCCATTCCTCAGACGATACTGTAAGGATCATTTATAAAGAGCCAAAAACAGAAACTGCTCAAACTCGAGTTAGATTAATTTCCGAGCACATTAATGGCACTCCTATATTTCCCGCCTACACTGGAAATTTCAACATTCAAAACCTAAAAGAGAGAAAAATCACTAGAGATTTTATTTTCGACTCTAAAGAATTTGATGGAAGCTTAGATGTAGTTTTGAATCTCACAGGAGTAGAAGACCCAGAACAAAAAAACCTTATTTATCATTTTTTAAAGAAATCAAATTTGGACCTTGGGATCACATTAGAAAATAAAAAAATCAGTCGTCTTAAAGCTCGAAAACTTCTTGAAAATCAATCTCCAATTCAAATTAGTGTTCCAATGGACAAGTGCACAATCCGAGAAGCCAAAGCCCAGCCCTCTCTCTTTTTTTATTAAATTAATGAGGAGTTTGTTTTTCAAGACTCTAAACTTTAGAAATAGCCTTATTGCTATAAGCTCTAATTATTTAAAATATAGGGGTCTTTTTTTAAATCTTTAAGACTGCCTTCGTGCTCAGCATAAATTACAAAAGCTGGAACTAAGCCCTCACCATTAATTATTCTAGTTTTTTCAGCCGTTCTAAAATTTAAATAATATGTGCTGGATTTTGTTTTGAATACGGAGGCCACTTCACGCTGTGGTTTACTTTCAGTATACTCTTGGCCAATACTCGATTTGTTTTGGCTCCATAAAACCACATTTGTATTTGTGTCGTAAATAGACTCTATATTGTCTTTTTTAAGTTCCTCTATGTCATTCCAAACTAATGATTGGTCCTCAAGCTGAAGCCCTCTGTGTGCACAGCTTACTGACATAAGACAAATAACTACAAGTAAAAACTTCATAATGCTGCTCCTATCACTTCATTAGTGCACATCTCAACACCCTGTTTTGGTTTTACTAGAATTTCGACTCTTCTGTTTATCTTATCAGCTAAAGCCGAATCATCATCTGATAACGGTATTGTCTCACCTGCAACTTGAGTTTGAATTGGTAAATCTGCTATCTCAGAATTTGATAGAAGCTCTGCAACTTTATTTAATCTGCGTGTGGCTAAGTTTAGGTTATACTCATTAGACCCTGGTTTAGAAGTGTGTCCAGATAATATTAAACTCTCAACTATATC
Source organism: uncultured Bdellovibrionales bacterium (assembly GCA_937936325.1). Classification (GTDB taxonomy): domain Bacteria; phylum Bdellovibrionota; class Bdellovibrionia; order Bdellovibrionales; family UBA1609; genus CALGWV01. The sequence goes on from CALGWV010000039.1 coordinate 9,723, forward strand.
CCTGCGAGAGCTTAAAACCTGAATAAGTTGATTTATTTGTGCATGTTCAGATTTTAACTCCGCACGATCATGCATAAACCTTATGACTACAGCATTAGATTCTCCGAAAACTGGAGGCTCACATTCTTTTTGGCTTTGCACTCCTTTTAAGACTTGAACGGCTCCTTTTTTATTGACTCTTGTTATTGGTATTTTGTGTGGCTCAAAATGAATATTGTATTTTATACCTAGACTTCCACGAAAATCATTTCCGTCATCGGTAGTTAAAAGGTTTCCAACACCTACTCCCGCAAAAGCATGGAGATGTCGGCTTAAAGCCCCGCTAGCTCCAATAAACAATTCATTTGGATCTATATCATTTTCAAAAAAAGGCTGCGACCATTGACGTAAGTATTCTAAATTTATTCCCCAAGATCTTTGGATTGGAATATAGAAACCTAACGCCGCTGTTAACCGGTTACGAAGATCTATAGCAATTTGATTTGGTGTAGATCCATTTTGGTAATCCACAGCTTTATCAGCATATCTATAACCTACATTTCCAACCACTTGAAAATACTTAAAAATGTACTCATAAACAAGCTTGAGACCAAACCCAAATGACTCATCACTGAGAGCCGTAAGCTGACTTCCTGAAACTCCAAATGGAGCTTGGTTAGAAACCGTAAAACTGCCAGCGTATGTTGGTATAAAGAACTGAGGGATAACGGCTAATCCTGATTTTTCTGTACTATGCAACCTAAGCTTTAGGCTCAGCACTATATCTGAAAATCCACTATGGCCCAAATTAGAGTCATCATTAAAAAACGAGTATCCCGTATTCACACCTGCTAAGAGCCAGGGCTTCATAAACCAACTCAAACCAAGATGTATTGTCTGCATGTCATCAATGATAGTATACAATTGCTGACTGTTGGCCGCATCTTTAGCTACCAGGGGCTCATCAACAAAAGAGTAGCCTAAATGAAATAATAAATCATAGTCATTGTAAACATGACTTGTAGCTGTCCTTGCATCTTCAATTTTTTCAAAGGTTAAAGAATGACTTCTATGAAACTGCTGATAATTTACTGCAAAAGCATTTGTAGATAAAAAAAATAATATAAATAAAACTAGTTTATAGTTTTTCAACTGCTTTAAAAAGAAACTTTTAAGCAATTGAAAAAGTTTATCTTTAAGTAGTGTTAATAAAAGTCTAAACCTGCCTGATGTGTCATTATATTTCATAATCATCCTAATTATTTATTTTAAAAACTGACATAATCTAAAAATATGACATTTGGAGTGTTTCCGGAATGTCGTCCGGTACAATAACCACGGTCATTTGCATCAACAACACAGACGTCATGTCTATAAGTCACTAAACCCACAGCAGGAACAGCTGCGGCTCCACCCCACTGAACTGGCGTCGTTTCATATCCTATATACCCAGCAGTCGTATTATCCACCCCAAGAGCAGAGTCATTGACACTGACATTATGCCCCCAGCAATATACTTTTCCACCTAAAGTTGGATTTTCAAGAGCACAACTAATATCCCAACCTACATCAACAAGAACGATATCGCTTCCTACCGGTAAAGCTTGAACTGCTGTACCCGTTGAGCTTACTGTTGTTCCATTACCCAGCTGACCGAAACTGTTATTTCCCCAACACCATACAGATCCATCATCTCTGCTCGCACAGGTATGTCTATAACCACCACTCAAACTGAGAACGTTATCAAGTGGGTTCCCAGAAGTATCTGTCACCAGAGTAGGCACTGGCCCGAAACCCTGCCCCCAACAATATACAGATGTACTAACAAGAGCACACAAGGCTGAAGTACTTACATTTGATTGTCGCTCCACTTTGGTTGGAGTTCCAATCTCCGCTAGGCTCGATCCTGGAAGACCACTCGGCGCAACTACTTTTGTATAAACTCGTGAGTCTGGGCCTGCTATACCATTTCCTAATTGCCCTAATGCATTTTCACCAGAGCAATAAGTATCTCCAGTTGAAGCTGTATAACAATGTACATTTCCGGCAGCAAAAGCTCGAATGGCATTTTTAATTTTCTTGCTTGGGTCTTCTGGATCTATGGGCTGAACTGGTGTTCGAATCACACCTGGATAAATGCTCCCAGTTCCCACTTCTCCTGAAGAGTTTTGTCCCCAGGCCCAAAGTTCACCATTGTCTAAGATGGCCATACCATCTGTATGATCCATTGTAATTTGACTGACAATCCTATCATCGAAATTCCAACCTTCATGCAGGTCAAAAGAAACGTAACCTGGAGCTGTATATCCGGAAACAAAATCTGATCGCCCCAAAGCTTGATGAGCCCCTAACCCCCAGGCAATCATTTTACCTGTTTCTGTTATTGCAAAAGAATGAGATTCTGTAGGGAGTACAGAATATACATTTCCTAAAGGATAAATTGACGTCATCTCAATTAGAGCACCACGTGCTTGCCCTGAAGCTCCATGTAAAACTCCACTGTTTGCACGTGACCAACAAAATATTCTGTCTGCATCGCCTTTAGCACATAGACCCACAGATCCATCTTCTGAATATCTACCTGCAGTTTTACCTAACATTTGTTTGGCTTTAGTAAGAACTTCTACTTCAGCCTGACAAGATCCGACAAGTGTTGTTGAAGATATGTCTATAGGCACTACAGCGTCTTGGTAAGTTCCATCATAAAGACTCGATCCAAATAAGCCTCCATCATAATTAAGTGGCACCCTTAGCTGGTCTTCTGTACCGTCCAATGTGACAGTGTAAGTATCTCCCCCTGGTGCTCCAGCGGTAAAACCTTTTTCGTTTATTGTGACATCCACAGTGACCCCTGCGACAGAGTCTTTTATTGGAAGAAACACTGCTCCAGGAAAAGGAGCGACAGATGTTGAGGCTAAACTGACTCCATCTTCAAAATCACCAAAAGCTAAAAGAGTCGCTCCACAATTAAACCTGACGGGTAGTTGCGAAGTTTCCGAGTCACTAGCCACTTGCCCTAACGAATCTTCAATCGAAGCAACAATAACAGGGCTTCCCCCATTTGGACCTTGTCCATTAAAGACCACTGTCCCACAACTGAAACTCCCATTGTTGCACGCACATTCAACACTGTTTGGCGACATATCAGATGAGCTCAACTTAACGGTCCCGTCTACACCGCAGCTCCCAGAAAGTGTTGTAGGCTCTCCCTTATCAATTGCAGGTATAGCCGCAAGGTCAATAAATGGTGCTATTATTGCAGCAGTTTGTGCAGTCGATGTGATACCTGATGTCGGCTCTGTATTAGTAGCAGAAATTAAAGGCTGGCTCCCATTTAAACCTTTACCATCAAAAGTGGCAGGCCCACACGAGTATGTTCCCAAAGTACAATCGCAGCTTACGCTACCTTCAACCATATCTGGTGAAGCAACAGTAATAACTCCTGCCCCGTCAGGGTCACAAGTTCCTGTAATTGTTTGAGGTGACATAGAATCAATAAGGGCAATGGGATCAATTGAAATGTCAGGGCCTATCAAGCTGTCAGTATCTGAAGCTGTTTTACTAGTTTGTGGGTCTGAAATAATAGCGGTTACCTGTGGGTTGGACCCATTCGGTCCTTCACCACTAAAGGCAACGCTTCCACAACTATAAGTTCCCCCAATAACACAAGGACAAGTTTGTGGAGAGGGAGTCATGTCTGGGCTCGTAAGTGTTACAGACCCACCAACTGGAAAACAATTTCCAGTGAGATCTATTGGCTCTCCAAAACTAATCACAGCAGGTAAAGTTTGTTCGATAGAAGGCAGTATAATCCCCACCTCTGAGTCTGAAGTGCTTGCTGAGCCGGCCAGCAAGCTAGCATTAAACATAGGTTCAGTTCCATTAATCCCAGAACCAGAACTCACCACAGGGCCACAACTAAAATTACCTTGAGTATCACAGGGGCAACTCACTGATGAGGTCTCGAAGTCTGACGGAGTGGTGAAACTTTCAACTGTTACCGTTGAGCCGGTTGGAAAACATGTTCCAGTTAAAAGAAACTCATCTCCAGCCTCAATGTTTTTAGGAGCATTTAAATCAATTGCCGGTATCTGGGTCTGAGCTGTATCTGACGCTGTATTTCCTAAGCTGTCAGTTATAGATGCAATCACATTTGGAACTGCACCGCCAGGGCCCGATCCACTAAAAATAACTGGTGAGGCAGAGCAATCGATAGCTCCGTTTACACAGTTACATTGAATCAAATTTGGACTCATATCAGGCGATGACAAACTCACTGCTGCGCCATCAGGAGTACAACTTCCTCCACTTAAGTCTACGGCTGTACCAGGGTTTACAAAAGGATCTAAAGCAAGATCAACACTGGGTAAAAGAGTTTTAGTATCTGTATCTGTTGCTATAACCCCTAGATTATTAGATAGAACTGTTTCAAATGTTGGATCTCCACTACCGATATAGCTAACCTCACCACAATTAAAAATTCCTTGGAAACAATCACATGTGACTGGGCTTGGAGACATATTTACAGATGTTACCGTCACGCCATTTGGACTTTGAGCCTCTGGACTGCATTCACCTGAAATCACAATAGGCAAACTCGTATCAATAGGACTTGGAATTATGAGGTCTACTGTAGGAGTTCCAACAGTTGTTGCAACTGGACCGTTTGTGGCGCCACCAGGATCTGTAATGACTGCGGTAAAAGTAGGCGTTGTGTTTGCACACGAAACCACTTCCACGTCACAACCATAGAAACCCGTATGACAATCACAAGTGACTGGACTCGTCGCTAAAACACCTGGGTCTGCAGAAACACGAACAACTCCAATTCCATCTGGGAAACAAGTTCCATAAACTGTTTGGTCTCCGACAACACAAGCCTCAGCCACATTTATAGTTACATCAGGACTTAAGCTGACAGGCTCTGTGTCTGTAGAGGTTTGTCCGGTTGCATCTGTTATTGTTCCGAGTATATCAAACATATTTACACTTGGGTCTACTGCTGGAAAACTTACTGATCCACAACTGAAGGCATTACCAGGTTGGCACTGACATGAGATAAGACTTGGCACCATAAGCTCATCTGTAATTTCAATATTTGAACCGACAGGTGTGCAAGTTCCAGTGATTGGAATGACATCATCCTTTGTGATTGGCCCTGCAATCGGCGTCACATCAATGCTTGGCAATAAGACTGTGGAGTCTTTATCAGAGGCTAATGGATTCACTCCATCATTTACAAAAGCAGAAATGATAGGGAAATTTGAATTCGAGCCTGTGCCGTCTACAAGAACAGGGCCACAACTAAAAGCCCCCCCTGAACAAGGGCATGTAATAGGTGGCGCCGGAGACACGATATCACGACTCACGATTTCAATATTGGCCCCTTCTGAAACACAAGCTCCCATAACTAAAAAGGGTTCAGGCATTCCAGAAGCATCGAGTGGCACAGCAGCTGGTAACTCTAATTTTACTTCTGGAAGAATATTTCCAGTACCTGAATCAGCTGCTGTTCTTCCTGTCCCATCATCAATGATTCCACTAATTTCAGGTTGTGGCCCACCTGGCCCCGAACCATCAAAACTCACTAACCCACAACTAAAGCTTCCGCCAAAACAGGAGCAGTTGACCATATTCGGATTCATATCCGGAGAGCTTAAATCAACACTTCCTCCATCTGGAATACAGCTCCCTGTAAGGTAGACTGGAACTCCAGGTTCAAAATTTTCTGGTATGAAAATATTTATAGCAGGCACAAGTCCTGAGTTTTGATCTGAAGCTACATTTGCATTTGTATCTGTAATTACAGCCGTAACTAGTGGCGATGAACCATTTGGTCCTTCTCCATCAAACGAAACACTCCCGCAACTAAATGTTCCTCCATTACATGGACATGTTATTAAAGAGGGGATCATATCTAATGAATTCAGCTCAATAGTTCCATCAGAACCACAGGTTCCAGTTAAGTTGATGCTGTCCCCTGGAGAAAAGCTTGGGAAAGGATCTAGCTCCACAGTAGGTAATACTATGGCTTCTACGTTGGCCACCTGAGTTTCACTTGTAAGAGGATCAGTAATTTCTCCTATAAATTGCGGATCGTTTCCATTAGGACCGGCCCCATCAACGACAACAGGTGAAGCTGAACAATCCATCAGTCCAGAAACACAGTCACAAGTGATTGAACTTGGAGCCATGTCTATAGAATCGACCACGATGTTTCCTACACCATCTGGTTCACATGTCCCCTTAAGAGTGATCGGCGTTTTGGGGTCAATGTTACCTGGAGAGTCTATGTTTAAGTTAGGACCGCCTAAAACGTCAGAGTCATACCCTGATAAGCCCGTCGCAGAATCAGTATTTTGTGCCACAATATGAGGGTGTGACCCATTTGGACCTTCTCCATCAAAGTGTGTTGGACCACAATTATAGACACCACCAGAGCAAGGACAAACTATAGGTGTAGGACTCATGTCTTCAGAATTCAGCGTCACTTCTGTCCCGTCTGGCCCACATGTTCCTGTTAAAGTTACGGGAGAAGAATCAAGGGGTAAATCTACGGACAAATCAATGTCTACTTCAGGAACTATAGCCGTCTGACCTATATCTGTTACAGTTGAAACACCACTTGGGTCCGTCAGTTCAGCTAAAAATACAGGTTGGGACTCACTGCTTCCAGATCCGTCAGAGCTTATTGGTCCACATTCAAAACTACCTTCATAGCTACAAACACAAGCAACAGGTTGTGGCGTGAAATCGGAAGGACTCCCTCCAGATTGAATAATCACATCGGAACCACCTGGAGCGCAAATTCCCGTTAATTTATAGTTCTCTCCAGAAAGTACTTTTTGTGGAGTATTTAACTTTATAAAAGGTAAAGAAGTCGTATCTAAATCAGTAGCTGTATTCCCTTCAGGGTCAGTAATGTTTGCCACCACAGAAGGGTAAGCGCCATTAGGCCCTTCAGAAGTAAAAGTGACAGGTGATGCAGAACAATCTGTAACCCCACTTACACAATCACAGCTCACAGATTGAGGCAGCATATCAGGAGAGGCGAAGTTTACGTTGTCTACCCCATTAGGAAAACAAGCCACTCCAGATAAAACTATGGGTTCATTGGGAGTGATCACATTAGGCAGAACAAGATTTATTGATGGTGCTAATGTCAAGGTATCCACATCAGGAGCTGAAGCCACTCCCAAATTATCTAATAAAACTGTCGTAAAAGTAGGATCACCAGAGCCGGTATAACTCACTAACCCACAATCAAATTGGCCCTGTACACATGGGCAAGAAACTGGTGAGGGGAGCATATTTGGCGAACTCACACTCACTCCATTGGGCTCGACTGCATCGGGGGAGCAGCTTCCAACCAAAGAGAGAGCTTGAGAAGGGTCAAGTGGACCTGATAAACTAAGGTCCACTTGAGGTGTCCCAACAACAGCTTGATCAGAAGCTGTATTTGCTCCATCTGTTATTGTTGCTGTTAAATCAGGGGATCCACCACCAGAACCACTACAGGTTAAATTAACATTACAGCTGTATTCTGAGCCTACGCAATCACAACTCACTGGTTCAGGGTCAATATCCCCACTGCCTGGCGACGTCGTGCCTATCGAAATATTCCCTGAAGCATTTGGAAAACATACTCCAGAAATTACTTGTGTTCCAGGTGTGCAGCTTTGTGGGACATTTATAGATACATTAGGGTTTACAACAAAAGTTTCTGTAACAGGAGGTAGAGTCTGCCCTTTTGGATCTTTTATCTCAGCACTAAACTCTGGAGATGACCCACCGGGCCCAACTCCTGTGACAGTAAAAGCTCCACAATTATAAACGCCATCAACGCACGCACAATCAGCAGACTTAGGCTCAGTATCAACAGAGCTTACAGTCACTATAGAACCGTTTGCAGAACAGGATCCAGAAACTACAACAGGCTCCTTAAGTTCAATGGATGTGGCAGGAAGAGTTATTGTAAGGGTCGGGGGCAAACTTGTTGTACTTGTTTGAAGGATTGCGGGACTGACCCCATCATCTAAAGTCGCCATAATTACAGGGAAATTTCCACCAGGACCTGAAGCATCGAAATCTACATCAGCCGGACATGAAATGGATCCAGAAACACAATCGCAAAGAAGAGGTAAACTCTGGGTTGGAGTCGTCGATGTGATATCATCTGATTCAATTGAAATGGTCCCCACACCATCAGTACTACAACTTCCAGTGACGGCAATAGCAACCCCTGGGGTATGGATATCAGGTAAGCTTAATTTTAATCTAGGTTGAATGATGCCCGTGTCGTTATCTACTGCTGCATCACCATCAGAGGTTGTGAGCGTGGAAACAAACTCAGGCTCTGGCCCCTCTGCAGCCACTAGTGAAACAAGACCACAATCAAAGCTGCCATTAATACAATCGCAAACGGCTGGACTTGAACTTAATGAACGACTCTCAATAGTCACAGCCCCAACACCATCTGGACTACATGTTCCAGATAAGTACATGGGGTCACTCACCCTTAACTCGTCAGGAAGGATGAGATCAATTGCTGGAATTACTGGCGTCGCTTCATCAGATGCTGCTTCCCCAGAACTATCAATAATTTCTCCTTCTATTAGAGGCGAATTATTTGGCTGAGAAGGGTCCGGAGTAAAATCAACAAGTATAGCAGAACAATCGATCACCCCCAAAGTAAAAGGAGAAGCGGAACCACCAGAACAATCACACGTAACTGAACTCGGAGTCATGTTACTACTTGAGATCTCCACATTCCCAGTACCTATGGGATAGCATTCACCACCGCTTAAATCATTGCCTGGCCCTGGATCTACATTATCCCCAACATCAATAACAACCACGGGATTAATATGAGGTGTTTCGGTATTTGAAACTTGCTGGTTTCCGTTAGGTGAAGAGAGTTGAACTAAAACTATTGGATCTTCAGCGTTGGGTCCATAACCAGAAAATACTCCAGTTCCACAATCAAATTCTCCACTAACACAAGGACATGTTACGCTGGCTGGAACCATATCATCAGAACTAAGTTCTACACTTGAACCACTAGGCACACAGGAGCCTGTGAGAGGCATAGTAATGCCCGGCTCTAAACCACTTAATGAGGTTAAGTTGACTTTAAGAGGTTCAGTGGTCAAATGAAAGTTTGCACCACAAGATGTAAATAAAATTACTAAACTTAAACGACAAGCAATTCTTAAGAAAACAGTAAACATTATTTTATGCCTTTTGAATGGTATAGAGGTTTTATTTAAAATAGTTTTATTTACTATGAGTTAAAACTTTAAAATTTTTCATAGAAAATAAAAAATCTCTTCAATAGTCTTTTACTAGGGACTGTGGAAGATTCGCTTATTCACTTCAAAAGACATTTCAAGCCAAAACTAGGGTGAGGACAGATAAAATTAAACTCGACCGAGTCACAACTTAGCCCTCATTTAACTTTGTCAGTACGCAATTTAGTTTCTCATGAACTGTTTTTCTCGCTTGGACATACGAATCTTCCCAACCCCTAGGGTTCAGATTCTCATAATAAAAAATGAAAAACCACAGAGTGCGAAAAAACAGGACCTTTGTTTTTTACATTTAAAAATTATTTATTCACAAAAAGACATGAGCTCAACAGCTAGCTCCATAAAGCCTGCGGCACTTTCATCTTCTGTCATGAATTTTGGAGGATGAATGAGATCTTCGAGAAACTCACCAATGTTGGCGACAGCTACTGAGTTTTGAAAAGCCTCAAACAAGGGTTCATCATTTGGGGAGTCTCCTATAAAAACACAGGCTTTTTGTGTCGACTCTAAGCTAAGATCTAGACTTAGCTCTTCTTTAAGATACCTCTTTGCCATCTTGGCTTTATTAAACTGGCCATACCATGTGTTGATATGTATGGAGCTGACCTTCACCGACGCCCCCTCAGCTTCACAAATGGAAACTATGGAACGCACCTCTTCTTTTGAAAGTGAAGGTTCAATGTCTTCACAAATATCAATGGCTAAATCGAGCTGTCTGCAAAACTGGTCTGAGGCTAACTCTATTCTTGAATGAGATTTTTTAATTTTTTGTTGAAGATTTTTGAGTTTTATAAGGTTTTCTTCTCGAATAGGAGCACTTTGATCGTACACTCTTTTCATATTTTCATCGGTTTTTCGAAAATAAAAGCCACCGTTTTCACCAATGACCCCATGGACGGGCCACATCCTGGCGATCATTTCACACCAACCCGCTGGACGACCTGTGACGGGGATGACTTTATACCCAGCGTCATACAGTCTCCAAAGGGCTGCATAAGAGTGACTGGGAAGCTCTCCATCGGCTGTCAGGGTGTCATCTATGTCTGAAAAGAGGTATTCCACCTGACTAAAGTCAGAGTCTTCCAAGCCTTTTGGTTTTTTGCTGTGCATAATTTGATTTGCCTCTTTTAATAGAAAAGTTTCATTATGGACTCCAATCAAAGATAGGATAAAACAAAATGGCTACAAAATCAGCTGAATTAAAAACCCTTGTGATTGTGGAATCACCCACAAAAGCCCGTACTATTCGTAAATTTCTCCCCAAGCACTTTGTTGTGGAGTCATGCATGGGACATGTCCGTGACCTGCCTCAATCGGCAAAAGATATTCCAGCTAAATATAAGAAGGAGAGCTGGTCTCGCCTCGGGGTGAATGTCGAAAAAAACTTTGATCCTATCTATTTAGTACCTAAGAAAAAGACTAAAACAGTGACGGCACTCAAAAAACTCATGAAAGATGCCGGGGAATTAATTCTCGCAACCGATGAAGATAGAGAGGGAGAGAGCATCAGTTGGCATTTACTGGAACTCCTCAAACCCAAAATACCAGTAAAAAGAATGGTCTTCCATGAGATCACAAAAGAAGCCATCCAAGAGTCTTTAAATCATTTTAGAGAGCTCGACACCAATATGGTACGAGCCCAAGAAGCCCGCCGTATCCTGGATCGTCTGGTGGGCTACACCTTATCGCCTTTACTATGGAAGAAGGTGGCTTATGGGCTTTCAGCAGGAAGAGTTCAATCAGTGGCTGTCACATTAATTTCTGCCAGAGAGCATGAGCGTTTAAAATTTGTTCCTTCTGAGTACATCAATCTGACTGCAGATATGGATAAAGATAAACAGGCCTTCCAATCTCGACTTTCAAGAGTGGATGAAAAACGCATCGCCCTCGGAAAAGACTTTGACGAAAATACAGGTCAGATCCGTGAAGACAAAAAAAAGGATGTTGTTGTTTTGAACCCAAAACAAGGGCAAGAACTTTTAGACAAACTTAAAACTGAAAAATTCAAAGTCACTGATGTGACTGAAAAGCCCATCAGCCGTAAGCCTCCCGCTCCTTTTATTACCTCAACTTTACAGCAGGAGGCCAACAGAAAACTCGGACTTTCTTCTAGAGAGTCCATGCAGGTGGCTCAAAAACTTTATGAGCGTGGTTTCATCACTTATATGAGAACAGATTCTACCTTTTTATCTAGCCAAGCTTTAAAAGCATCCCGTGAATGTATCGAAGCTTTATATGGCAAAGAGTATGTCCCGGATGAGCCGAGAGATTATAGTAAGAAAAAATCTAAGGGCGCCCAAGAGGCCCATGAAGCTATACGTCCAGCTGGTACTGAATTTAAGAAACCTGCAGACTCAGGTTTATCGGGGCCACAATTAGCTTTATACGATCTCATATGGAAAAGAACCATAGCCTCACAAATGAAAAATGCGGATCAGTTGCAACTCAGTGTGAAGCTATCAGCTCTGAATACTATATGGTCTGCTTCTGGAATACGCGTGGTCTTTCCAGGTTTTTTTAAAGCTTATGTCGAAGGCTCAGATGATCCTAACAAAGCCCTTGAAAATAAAGATGTTCCTTTGCCAGAACTCAAAGTGGGTGAAGAGATCACCGCTCAAGACATTAAGCTCACTCAACATACGACAAAACCACCAGCCAGATACACAGAGGCCAGCCTGGTTCAAAAGTTAGAAAAAGAAGGGGTGGGCCGTCCGTCGACTTACGCCAGTATTATTGGGACCATTCAAGATCGTGGATATGTACGAAAAGTAGGCAACCAGCTTCAACCTACATTGACCGCTTTGATTGTTTCTAAACTCTTAAGCCAGCACTTACCTGATTATGTGGATTTAAATTTCACATCTTCTATGGAGGAGTCTTTAGATCAAATTGCCGCAGGTGAATTGGATTCGGTAGACTACTTAAAACAAGTTTACTCTGGCCCTAAAGGGATCTCTGAAAGAGTGTCTCAAAAAGAATCAGAAATCGATGCAGAAAAGAGTCGCTCTATAGTTCTGCAAGGCTTAAGTGACTACTCATTTAGAGTCGGTCGCTATGGTGCCTATGTTTGCAAGAAATTTGAAGAAAACGAAGTCTGTGCTTCACTGCCTGAAGAAATAGCACCAGCAGATTTCACATCCGATATTGCTGATGAACTCATTGAACTTAAAATCAACGGCGCCGACAGCATTGGTCAAGATCCAGAGACCCAGCTCCCTATCTATATTTTAACCGGCCGCTATGGGCCTTATGTTCAGCTAGGAGACACAGACGGTAACCCTGAAGACAAACCCAAGCGCATGTCCATCCCACCTCAAATGGACTACAAGCAGCTCACTTTGCCTGAAGCCATCCAGCTCATTAACTTACCTAAAAGTTTAGGTCATCATCCTGAGATTGAAAAAGAGATCAAAGCTTCCATAGGTCGTTTTGGACCCTATGTGGTTTGTGATGGGGACTTCAGAAGCATCCCTAAAGACTTAGATCTTTTTACCATCACTTTTGAACAAGCCATGGATCTTTTGTCACAGCCTAAAAAAGGCCGTGGGCGTGCCGCACCTTTAAAAAATCTTGGAAAGCATCCCAAGCTTGAAGAAGAAATCCAAGTGATGAACGGGAAATATGGCCCCTATATCAAATGCGGAAAAACAAATGTGTCCTTACCTGAGGGGACTGATCCCAAAGATGTCACATTAGAAAAGGCTTTGGAGCTTATTACGGCTAAGCTTGAGGATTCGTAACTCCTTAAACTCATGACTCATCTGTAGGCCCGACCTAAGGCGTGCCTACAGATTCTGATTCTCACTTTATGCACATCTTCGAATTTTTTCGAGTGCAGAGATCACAAAGATTCTCCGATAGGTTATATTATATATTGGTATAAATCCTTACCCCTGGAGAATGAATGAGCACAAGGTTTTTTCAAAAAGTATTCGTTTTAGCAGCAACAACATTAGGCTTTTCACTGACCTCTGCAGCCGCACCAAAAAGTCTGACTCCCCGTAGCCTCTCTTGTAAATATCTACCCCAAATCCAAGATGGATTTTCAAACCAGCATTTTTTACACAAAAAACTCACTCCGAGTTTAAAGAAAAAAGTGATTGATCAATATATTAAAAATTTAGATCCACTCAAACTTTATTTCACAACAAGTGATGAAAAACATATTCGCAAACTCATGACAGGGATCACGCTTAAAGTTTCCGCTGGAGACTGTGACCCCATTCATGAAGCTCACCAGTTTTTACTTAAAAAAGTGGACGAGCGCATGGCTTTTGTTAAGAAACAACTTGGTCCAAAATATGTTTTTACAAATAAAGTAAAAATCCAAATGGACCCTAAAGAAAGAAAGCGAGCCGACAGCGTTAAAGAGCTCAATGCCTTTCATGCTAAATATCTTCACTTTCAGGTTTCAAACTATTTAGCCTCTGACATGAAGCTCACTAAAGCTAAAGAGAAAGTTTTAAAGAGCTACGACCGTGTTAAAAAAAGAATGACAGATCTTAAAATAGTAGACCAATTAGATGTGTACCTAGACTCCTACGCTAGAGCCTATGACCCCCATTCTACTTATTTTTCCAACAAAGATTTAAAAGCTTTTCAAATTTCAATGACTTTATCCTTAGAAGGTATCGGCGCCACTCTTATGTCTAAAGATGGCTACACTATTGTAGAAAGCCTTGTTGCTGGAGGAGCTGCTGACAAAAATGGCCTCCTAAAGCCTAAAGACAAAATTTTATTTGTAGGACAAAAAAAGAATGAAGACCCCGTTGATGTTGTCGACATGGATTTATCAGATGTCGTTGAAAAAATCCGTGGAAAAAAAGGAACAACAGTTTATCTCACTGTCTTAAGAAAAACCAAGACTTCTACAATAAGAAAAGTCATTCCTATTGTCAGAGACAAAGTGAACTTAGAAAGCCAAGCAGCTTCAGTCAGCTACCACAACAAACAGGTTGGAAAACAAACACAGAAAATTGCCTTAATACAACTTCCCTCATTTTATTCTGATGGACGCTTAGGGGGAAAGACGGCCACTAAAGATTTAAAAAAACTTCTTCTAGAAGCCCGAACAAAAGGGACTGATGCTGTGGTTTTAGATTTATCTAATAATGGTGGCGGAGCCTTAGTCGATGCAGTCAATATTACGGGCTTGTTTTTTAAAACAGGAGCAGTGGTAAAACAATCTTTTAGAGATGAAAATCGCCCTGCTGAAGCCTTAACAGATAAAGACCCTAGTGTCGTCTATAACGGCCCATTAGTTGTTCTCACAAGTAGACTCTCCGCCAGTGCTTCTGAAATTGTGGCGGGAGCTTTAAAAGATTACAGGCGTGCCGTGATTGTTGGAAACGATCATACTTTTGGAAAAGGAACCATTCAAAACGTCAGTCGTTTAGACGGCAATAAAGGAGCCCTTAAAACCACTATAGGAATGTTCTACACAGCCGGCGGAAAATCTACCCAGCACATTGGTGTAGAGTCTGATGTTGTTTTACCCAGTGTCCTAGCCAGCGAAGACATAGGCGAAAAAACTTATGATTATTCCATCCCTCCAAGCAAACTCAACTCTTTTGTCTCTAATGGAGCTTATGTCCACAAAGGACCCTACAAATGGTATGTGCTGAGCCCACAAATAATTAAAAACTTAAATAAAAATTCTTCAAAAAGAGTAAAGCAGAATAAAAAGTTTGCAGAAATACGTGAAGAGATTAAAAAAATTGGATCACGTAAAGGCAAACTTATAGACCTTGCTGAGCTTATGAAAGAAAAATCAGACGCTGAGAAAAAAGAAGACAAAGAAGAAGACCTCGCCTCAAACTCCAAAAAAGCCAGAGAAAAAAGGTATTTTGAAAGAGCCGATGTTATTGAAGCTATAAATGTAGCCGCGGACCTCATCCAAGAAATCAAAAAAGAAGAAGCTTCGAACAGAGACTTAGCCGTCTCATCAAAAACTGTTTTATAAAAATAATTCTCACACTCTAGTTACAGAGCCCCTTAAAAATAAGATAGGGCTCGTGATGATCAAAAATTTTTTCTTTTTTATACAGAAGGCTTAGACCTCCTGTTCCAATGATTTTAAATTCTTTTTTTGGATACTCTTCTTCAATCAGATTTATTAAACCTTTGAACTGCATGAGGTGTCCGTAGTACAGACCGGCCTGCAAGCAGCTATGAGTGTCCACACCAATTTTTACTAATGGCTTTTTTACTTCGACTTTAGGCAGCTGAGCGGTTTTGGAGGCTAAGGCTTCATTCATTAAATTCAGGCCCGCAAGAATATATCCCCCCAAGTATTCTTTGTTTTTCGTAACCACTTCTATCGTCGTGGCTGTTCCCATATCTATAATGATGAGATCACTATTGGGTACGACTTGAAGTCCCCCCAAACTAGCTGCGATACGGTCAGCCCCCAAGCTATGAGGATCCTTAATTTTTATATCTAAAACTTTTTGATTTTTAAAATTTAAATAATGAACAGGAAGTTGGAAGTTCTCAAATAAAAAACTTTCTAAATCTGAATTGATATCAGGAACGACTGAAGCAATATGAATACTCTTGAGTGGGGCACTCTTTAAACCGAGTTTGATTTTATGCACCAAGCTTTCCAAAGCATCTTTAGAAGTTCTGACTGATGTGTCCAGATAAACTTCAAAAGGCGCTTCTGTCAACAAAGCTTGGATCTTCGTGTTTCCCACATCAATGAGCAACTTCAAGAAGAACTCCCGTGCGAGTGAGCCATAATATTTATTAAAGACTGAGCCATGTCTGACTTTGTCTTACCTCTGTCAATAACAGCTAAACTTGAGTTATAGATTTCAAATTGATGCGAAACCTCAGAAATACCAGACACATCATTATGAACTACAAAATCACTATACTCTGCCACCTTACTGATTTTAGCCATGGGCTTTGGATTTTTAGCTGTAAGCTTAAACCCAATGACTTGTACACCCGGCTGCCACTTTTTAAGAAAGGGTAGAATTTTAAAATTAGATTTGAGTTCAATTTTCAAACTGCTCATATCAGAAGAGATTTTTGAATTTTCAGTGCTTCCAACACCTTCAATATGATGAACAGAATAATCACTCACTGCCGGCATAAATATAATAGACCTGTACTTATTTGAAGTGAGTTTTTCTTCCATCAATGCATTTAAACTTTTAAAGTCCGTAAAAAAAGATTTATTCTCGTTTGAGACAAAATTTAAATCTCTTTTTAAATAATTTGAAGCACACAGATCCAGATTAAAGTGATGCCTGAGGTCTTTATAAATTTGCAGCCCTGTCTGGCCTGAGCTTGAGTTCCCAATAGACCTTACAGAGTCCAATGCTTCTCTCGTCCCCCCAAAAACCAAAAGGACTTTTTTATCCGAGGTCGAACGAAGCTCGTGCAAAATTAAATCACTCATCGCCTCTGGCTCAAGCAGCCTCCCCGCTCCTGCATGCCCACAGGCTTGATGTCCAAGTCCAGGCTCATAAACCTGAATGTTCTTCATGGCCCTAAGTTTCTGCACAGCTTGCTGACACGGAGAAGATTCCCACATGCGGTGATTCATCGCTGGAAAAATAAGATATTTTTTATTAGGATCACGGGCTTGAAATAGGGCTCCGACTAAATCATCAGCAAATCCCAAACTCATCTTAACTAAAGTGTTTAAAGATGCTGGAGCTAAAATCTGCATCTCATTTTTGTCCACTTCATGAATATGAGCCATCATGGAACCCGGCTCAAAAGTATCAGATAAAACTTTTTTCCCAGTTAAGCCTTCGAGACTGGCTGCACCAATAAATTTTTGAGATGAAACTGTTTGCACAGTTTGGACCTCATGACCCGCTTTCACCATTTCTGAAACTACAAATAAAGCCTTATAGGCTGCAATAGAACCGGAGAAATTAAAAAGAATTTTAGCCATATTAAAGACTCCCAATTTGGTTTAATTCTTGATGATCTATGAGTCGCACCCCTTCAATAAAAACAGCTGCAAAGCGATTTTTAAAATGCTCTTCGAGATAATCAATTTCAATATTATGACTTATGAGTTCTTTTTCTAAACCTGATATATCACTCACAGACCTCAAAAGCTCTGCAAACAGAACTGCTTTTTTGTAGCCTTCGGGTGAGAGCTTTGAGTTTCTTGTGGAATAGGCCACGCCCTCTTTTGTTCTATGGGTGGGCACCTCAATAATTTCTGTTTGTAAATAAAAATCATGGACCATGTCTTCAATGAGTCTTAACTGCAAAAAATCTTTTTCACCAAAATATGCTTTGTTAGGCTTTAAAGCCAAAAGCAGCTTAAGCACAATGGTTAAAACACCATCAAGATGTCCAGGACGAGCCTTGGCACAAAGGATCTCTCTGTACTCCTGGTGCTGAACTATAAATTGGGGCTTGGTCTTGGGATATATTTCATCCACACCTGGCGTCCAAACTTTATGCACACCCAGTTTTTTTAAAAATTTAAGATCTGCCTCTAAAGTTCCGGGGTAACTTTCTAAATCTTTTTTTGAATCAAACTGAATTGGATTTAAAAATAAAGACACTACCACTTCGTCGTTTTCAACTAAAGCCTGCTCAATCAATTTTTGATGTCCTTGATGGAGCCCGCCAAGGCTGGGCACAAAACCCAAGCTCCCAGAATAGGTACGCCCCAATTCTATGGCCTCAGCAAGTGAACTCAATTTGATCATGAACTATAGCTCTCATCTTTTGAGGGAAATATCCCTTTTTGAACTTCATCACAATATTGGTCTAAAGCTTCTTTAAACAGATGAGCCCCACCAGAGAAGGCTTTCACAAACTTCGCTTTAAAATCAGGGGTCAGACCTAGCAGATCTTGCCATACTAAAATTTGGCCATCAGTCCCAGGCCCGGCACCTATACCAATAGTTGGAATACTCAGCGCCCCAGTCACTTGCTTGCCTAACTCTGTTGGAACACACTCAAGAACAATAGAAAAGCATCCTAACTCTTGAGCTATTAAAGCCTCTTCTTTTATAAACTCGGATTGCTCTTGCTCCCGGCCTTGAACCTTATAACCCCCAACCAAATGAGTATGTTGTGGCATCAAACCCGTATGGGCCATCACCGGCACACCCGAGCTTATACAAGTTTGAATAAACTCTTTATTCGAAGCCACCCCTTCTACTTTAACAGCTTGGGCGCCTGCTTTAAAAAGTTGTTCAACAACACTCATACTTTCTGATTTATTTTTCGTCGTCGTTAGAAACGCGAGATCAGAAACAATAAATTTTTCCGGCGCCCCACGTCGAACCGCCAGTGTAGCCCACTTTATCCACTGGTTTTCACAACCTAAAGTTGTTGATTCACCCATCATAGTCATAGCTATCGAGTCCCCTACTAGAACTGCATCAATAGGTGAAGTCGCTAATATTTTTGCCGAAGTAAAATCATAACAAGTGACCATAGTGATTTTTTCTTGAGACTTTTTTTTCTTATCCCACTCTATAATATTTTTCATTTTAATCTCTTAATTTGGTTGTCATACATGTTCACAAAGGACTCATAAAACTCTAATAAATCTTTATCGTTTTTGATACTTTTTTTATGGAGCTCAATAGTTTTAAGGTCTCCACGAACCACAGGTCCAGTAAGACGCTCCAAAACTCCAACATCACTCAACATATTTTCTAAAGATTGCTCATATATTTTTTTAAAGTCTGACACTTCAACATATTTTCCAAGTTCATCATTTTTGAGTTTTAAACTCAAGGCTTGAACTAGGTTTCCAAAGAGACAAGCCATTAAATGATATTTGGATTTTAATTCAGGCGGAATGAGCTTTAAATCAGGGAGAATTCCTTTTAAAGCTAAGTACGCCTTTTTGGAATCGATAAACAAAGGGACCTGCTGAGATTCAACATCCTGTGCAAAACTACCTAAGGGATGAACTCCAGTAATGTCTGGGGAATAAACAGCTCCGGAAAGATGAACACAAAAAGCCTCGGTCTTATTTTTTAAATTTAAATTATAAAAGTCTAAAATAGCTTCATCGCTGATAGCTAAAAAAATAACATCTGCAGATTTGATGAACTGACTCAAGTCTTCTTTGGAATGAGTGTCTCGATCCCAAAAAACAAATTCATCACACCAAGCTGCAAATAACCCCGGAACATGCCCAGATATTTTACCTGATCCTATAACTAGAGCTTTTGAATGAGTTTTAATTATAATACGGAGTCCTTTTTAATTTTTTTATATTTCGATAATATTTTTCAATTTCATCTTTGTAAACTTCAAGAACTTTGCTCTTTTTTGCTAGAATTTCATCCTCAAAAAACAAGCGATGAAACCATCGACGATACCTTTGATCTCTCTTGGTCTTTATTTTTTGTTCATAGACCCAAACCTTATAACCCGCTTCTGCCTCAATATGATCTGGCGGCCCAAGCTGAGACAGGACCTGCTCTTGGGTCACGCCTATAGGGAAACTCTTAATTTTCTTCCCTAGGTTGGTACAGGATACCGCCAGAATACTTATGAGGAGACATTTTAAAATTGTGTTCAGCATAATGGGATCAACTTCACAAAAGTGACAAGTAGGTTTAAGATTTCATGGGACATTTAATATACCCCTATAATAGAACAGTCCTTAAAAGATATAAACCTAAAAGCTTTCTAGTGAATTCGTCTTGCAGATGGGCAAGATCATGAGCCTAGAGTTTACTTTTTATGGCTTTGGTGAGACTTTTGCTTTGTCCCGTAAATCGAAATTGAAACTCGGAGAAATCAATGTCATTAACAGACGAAAAACAGGAACAACTCGGTTTTAAATTTTTTATAGCCTCTATGGTCGCTTCCCTGGGCCTCTTGATCTATCTTTCTTTTTTTGGCCCTGGAGTCAACTCATTGGATCAAATAGCTGAGCTCCAAGAAGAGACAGGAGTTCCTGAGTTTGATGTCGAAGAAGTTGAAAAGCCCTGGCTGGCTTCACCGGAGATGGTTCTTGAAGGGAAAGCTGTGTATGCTGGCGCAGGGACTTGCGCATCATGTCATGGCGTTAAAGGCGAAGCAGGAATCCCTGGAATTGCAGCCCGCAACCTGATTGAAGGTCAATGGAGAAACGGGGGTTCTTCAATTGCTCTTTTTAATACTCTTGTGGACGGAATCAGTGGCACATCTATGGTCTCTTTTAAAGACTCCTTATCTGTAAACCAACGCTGGGCTCTTGTTCATTTTATTAGATCTATCACTAAAAATAGGCCCGATGACAATCCTGCTGAACTCTCTGCCTTTGGAGAGCAAAACCTTTAAAATACATGTATAAACACCTTCTTGTTCTCTTTACTGTCTTTCTTCAAGGTTGGACTTCACAAGCCTCTAACGTCCCTGCGGGCAAGGCCTCGCATGTTCTTCCTCGAGAAGTTGCTGGGACAGATATTACAGGTCGTCCCGGGGATAAGATTGACCTTAATCTAGAGTTTAAAGACCGTTTCGGTGAAACCAGGAAGCTTCAAGATTTTTTTATTAAAGATCGCCCCGTTTTCATCTCTATGGTTTACTTTAACTGCCCTGGTCTCTGTAATATTCATATGAACGGCGTTTTCGAAGCTCTAGACAGCCCCTTTTTCACACTCACTCCTGGTGAAGAATACACTTGGCTCAGTATCAGCATTGATCCAAAAGAAACACCTGATTTAGCAGCTCAAAAAATTACAAGCTATCAAAAAATTGCAAAAAGACCAGAGGCTATTGAGAAAGCCTGGCATTTTTTAACGGGTCAGCCCAGCAGTATTAAGTCTATCACTCAACAACTTGGATTTAATTACAAATGGGACGAAATCACAAAACAGTATGTTCATGCTGCTGCAGTCTATAGCTTAACTCCCGATGGTGTTGTCTCCCAGGTCCATAGTAATGTGAGTTTTAGCCCTAGAACCCTTAAACTTTCTGCCATTGAGGCCTCTAAGGGAGCTGTTGGAAACTACAAAGATTTGTTTCTTTATTATTGTTACGAACTAAACCCGAATACAGGGCAGTATACTTTGGTGGCGACAACTCTAATGAAATTTGGAGGTCTCATCACTCTTATACTTTTAGCCTTATTTTTAGGACCTGTTTGGCTTAAAGAATTTAAAAAATAAAACTATTGAAATTGAATTTTAAGGAGTACACGTACATGTCTGTTTTTTTACTTTTAATTCAGTCCGCTTTTGCTGAGCGCTTTATGCCTTATCAAGGGACTGCAATTGCCGCAGAGATAGATTATCTCTATAGCTTTCTTCTTATAGTCAGTCTCATTGCCTTCGTCATTTTAATTGGAGGCATGCTTTATTTTGCCCTTAAATATAGACGAAAAGCAGACAATGAGCCCACCCCTAGAATCACACACAACACTGCTCTTGAGTTTTTGTGGAGTGGAATCCCTTTTATCATTTTTATGATTGCATTTGCCTGGGGCCTTATCATACATAAAAAAATGGTGGACTTTCCTGATAAAGCCTTTGAGGTGCATGTTACAGGATATCGATGGGCTTGGGACTTTCAATATAAAAGTGGTAAAAAAATCACGAATGAACTTTATGTGCCTGCTGGTGAACCGGTGAAATTAATTATGACATCAAAAGATGTGATTCATAGTTTTTTCATCCCAGCCTTTAGAGTGAAACAAGATGTGGTGCCTGGGCGATATACGGCGCTTTGGTTTGAAGCTAAAACCCCAGGTGTTTATCAAGTGTTTTGTACAGAATATTGCGGAACAAACCACTCAAGGATGTTAGCGAAACTCCACGTCCTCCCAAAGAAAAAATTTGAGAAATGGCTGTCTGACAATCCTTATAAAGGACTGAGTTTGGCTCAAAGGGGTGAAAAAATCTTAAAAGGTTCATGCGCCGCCTGCCACGGCCTTTCTAACGCTAGAAAAATTGGTCCTGGGTTCCAGGGGCTTTGGGGTAAGGAACGAGTTTTAGAAGATGGTACAACAGTTGTGGCCGATGCTGAGTACATCAGAAACTCCATCTTATATCCACAAAAACAAATCGTAAAATCATACAATCAAGTCAAAATGAATTCGTACCAAGGGCAACTGAGCGAGGACGAACTCACCTATATTATTGAATATTTTAAAAATGAAAAAGGGAATTAATTATGGCTCATGACTCACAGGTCTCTTACCTTAAATATGGAAATCAAACAGGGCTCTGGTCTTGGCTGACAACGTTGGATCATAAAAAAATTGGAATCATGTACTTTATTTCAATTTTTATATTCTTTTTTATTGGTGGCATGTTCGCACTTTTAATGAGACTCGAACTTCTCCACCCAGAACCTTTATTTTCTGCTGACCAATACAACCAAATGATGACCTACCATGGAGCGATTATGACCTTTATGGTGATCATCCCAGGTGTGCCTGCTTTTCTAGGTAACTTCCTCCTGCCACTTATGATTGGAGCTAAGGATGTGGCCTTCCCTCGTGTGAACCTCATGAGTTGGTACTGCTTAATGATTGGGGCGGCGATCTCCTTTGCTACTATTTTCTTTGGTGGTGTGGATACAGGTTGGACGTTTTACACACCTTATAGTTTAGAAACCTCGGGCAATACCATCATGATGGTCCTAGGGGCTTTTGTGATGGGATTTTCATCTATCTTAACGGGTGTGAACTTCATTGTGACCATCCATAGACTGAGAGCTCCAGGGATGGGTTTCTTCCAGATGCCGCTTATGGTTTGGGCTCTTTACTCAACAGCCATAATTCAGGTTGTAGCGACTCCGGTTCTAGCTATCACTCTGCTTCTACTGGCTTTAGAAAAAGTTTTTGGAGTGGGGATTTTTGATCCTAAGCTAGGAGGCGACCCTGTATTGTTCCAGCATTATTTTTGGTTTTACTCTCACCCCGCTGTTTATATTATGATCCTGCCCTCAATGGGAATCATCAGTGAGCTGATTACGACATTTTCAAGAAAAATTATTTTTGGTTACCGTGCCATCGTATACTCTACTTTTGGAATTGCCTCAGTCAGCTTTTTCGTTTGGGGTCACCATATGTTTGTCAGTGGCCAGTCTTATTGGACAGGATGGATCTTTTCACTTCTCACAATGCTTGTCGGTGTACCCACAGCTATTAAAGCTTTTAACTGGGTTGCCACAATGTACAGAGGCTCTATCAGCTTTAAGGCGCCAATGCTTTTTGCTTTTGGGTACCTGTTTTTATTTTCAATCGGTGGAATCACAGGAATCTACTTAGCCGTTATCCCTATAGACGTTCACTTTCATGACACTTATTTTGTTGTGGCCCATTTCCACTATGTGATGGTTGGAGGAACACTTCTTGCTTTGACTGGCGGGCTCTATTATTGGTTTCCAAAAATGTTTGGAAAAATATGTAGTGAACTAGGGTCACAGATTTCTTTTTTCCTTATTTTTGTAGGTTTTAATGTGACGTTTTTTCCTCAGTTTGTTTTAGGACATATGGGAATGCCAAGACGTTATCACACCTATCTTCCTGAATTTGAGACTCTCAACATTATCTCAACTGTTGGATCTTGGATGATTGCTTCTGGTTTCTTTGTTACTTTAGGTGTTGTCATTTACGCCCTTCTCAAAGGGCCGAAATCTGGAGATAATCCTTGGGGTGGAACAACATTGGAATGGAAGACAAGCTCTCCACCTCCCCATGAGAACTTTGAAACAATTCCGACTGTAACTGGAGGTCCTTATGAGTATGGCAGTTGATCATTTAAACGGTGAAGCATTACACCATTTTCCAGATGCACACACAGAGTTTGAAGCCAGCAAGCTGGGTATTTGGCTTTTTTTATGCACAGAAATTTTAATGTTTGGTGGACTTTTTGTAGCATACTTTATCTTCCATGGTCTTTACCCTGAGGCTTTTGTCGAAGGGGCTAAATATACGGATTGGAAATTAGGGGCAGCAAACACAGTTGTTCTTTTGTTTAGTTCTCTCACAATTGCTTTGGCCGTTCATTTCTTACAGAAAGATAATATTAAAGCTGCAGCAGTAAATTTAGCTATCACTTTTGGTTGTGCCGCTCTTTTTATGCTGATTAAAGGCATTGAGTACAGTCATAAGATACATGAAGGTTTGCTTCCCGGGCGCTGGTTTTCACATGCTAAAGAGGCCCAAGAGCTGCCCACCTATTTTGCGATTTACTTCACAACAACAGGGATTCATGGGCTTCACGTACTCATTGGTATGGCTTTGATCATTTGGGTTTTTATACGCACAATTAGAGGTGGCTTTAATAGTCGTTATTATACTGCTGTTGAGGGTGTGGCTTTGTATTGGCATTTAGTCGATTTAGTTTGGATTTTTCTTTTTCCTTTACTTTATTTAGTATAGTTTTCTTGCGGAGATAGTTTATATGTCAGATCACAAACATCATATTATGCCACTCAAAGTTTATGTTTCAGTTTTTGCATGTCTTTTAGTGCTCACGGTAGTGACCGTCTGGGTTTCTTTATTTGATTTCGGAAAACTCAACATGTGGATCGCCATGTTCGTGGCCTCCATTAAAGCTGGACTCGTTGCCATGTATTTTATGCAACTGAAGTACGATAACAGACTTTATTTATACATATTACTCGCTGGCTTTGCTTTCTTGGCCCTGCTCCTTGGTGTCACTGTTTTTGACATCTCTACGAGAGTGATGCAAAGTTCCACGCTTTAAACTTATTGAAATCACTCAATTGCTCCGCAATTTAAATCTAGTTTGAAATTATTTTAAACTAGATTGCTCTTTTCTATGGCCTCTCTCAACTAGGGTGCTTCTTGAATTAGATGTTTATGTTTTATTTTTAGTCTGCTTGATCAGATTTATAATATGTTTGAACGCATTATTTTTTGGCATATCCGCGCGGTAGACAACAAAGCAGTTTGATGTTTTTAGCTTGGTGATCAACTTTATTTTTTTTTCATCTTCTACTATTGTGTTGGGCAAAATGCCCATGAATTTTGAAGACTGTTTTAAAAGTGAGTAGATAAGATTGTAGTTATTGATTTTTTTTGGAGTAGCTTTAACTTGCCCCAACATCCAAACAATTTCTACGGTCTGATGATTATACAAAATTTCTTTTTGCTTCAAACCCGATTTTGAGTATAACCCCAAATACTCTGACCATAATTTTTTAATGACAAGATCAGGAAACGGAATTGGATCTATGGCTACTGCTACATCAACAACACCGTCTCGCACAGCTTCAACGGCTTTTCTTGAGGTCGACAGTTCAACTTCAATATCAATACCAGTACTTGAGAGCTCTTTTAGTAATTTAGGCAAAAAAGTATTGGCAATGACGGGATGACACTGAAGCTTAAACTTACCGCTAAGCTCTTTAGAATTTTTATCAAATTCTTGCAGAGCTTTTAATGAAGTGTCTCGAACGCTTAGGGCATGTTTTAAGTATATCTCACCATAAGAGGTCAGCCTTAAACTTCTGGCACTCCTCACAAAGAGTTTGTGGCCGAGTTCAATCTCCAATTTTTTAATACTTTTTGATAGGCCAGATTGCATTACCCGTGATCGATCAGCGGCCTTGGAAAAACTTTTCTCATGGGCCACATTGATAAAATCTAAAGTCTCTTTCTTTAAGTATAAATCAGTCATAGTCCATTTCAGAATAGCTGCTATATCTAAAAAAGTATAGATAAAGGTCACCAAAAGAATTAAATTGTATAAGTACTTAACAAAAACTTAAAGTACTAAAGACTTAACTAGAAAGGATGGCTTCTAGATAAATTTATAAACTTCTTAAGAAACTTTACAAGTTTACTATTTGGCTCTTTTTCTTTGTGCTGTTTTTAATTAACAACTATTTTTAAGTTCTAAGAACTTAAGGGAGACAAAATGCTCACTAAAATGACATCTATCTTATGTGTATTAATTTTTAGCCAAGTCAGTTTTGCTGGCGGTGGCAATGGTTCCTCAGGATGCAGCAGTGGGAATGTAAAGAGCTTAGACCTCAAGCTAACCAGGGTTAAAGATCGTATAGGTACACCTATTAAAATCAAAGCCTATACAAAGAAATGTATTAATAGCCAGACAGATCATTTTGTAGACATTATAATACCTGGCAACCCTTTAGCAGACATCAGCTTAAAAAACTCCTTACGCCACCATTATTTGATAAGTCATCTAGATGAAACAGGAATACCTACTGCTTTTATTGCTCAAGACGCAGGCTTTCCAATTAGAACTGAGGACAGAGACCCACGTAAAGACAGAACATTGAGTTTTAACCATTTCTTTGCAAATAGAAAATCTGCAGAATCCATTATTGGCTCCAGATCTGATTTTTATATTATACGTCAAAGTGAAATCGTGCCTGGTAAATTCATTACTTCTCAAGTGTTAAAAGTTGAATTTCCAAAAGATTAAAGTTGAAACCATGCTACTTAGAGTCAACGACCTCGGCATTTCTTCAAGAGCATCTCAATATTTATATGCATTCATAACTCAAATCCGCTGATAGGCAGCGAGGGAAAACCCCTCAAACGTGCTTTACAACAGAGTCCAGCGCAAAAACTTTCCCTAGCATCGCGCTCGAGAGCACGATGCTAGGGAGGTGCGTTTTAGGGGTTTTCACTGCAGCCTATCCGAGGATCAGGGTTATAATTGGCTCCATTTTAATTCATCCGCTCACGAAGTCCTACTCTAAGTTAAATAAACCAGCAATTCCCGTCAAGAGTTGATTCTAGTTCCTCAAAGTGCAGTTAAGCCTTGAGGCTAGTGAATCTTGGGATTTGGATAAAGAAATGCCTATCAGACTATCAGATTGAGAGTCTGCAAAACAACTGATTCAAAAGATCTTCGAGCCTTGCTTTGGACATGGACTTATAAGAAATTTGTTTTAAGATGAGTTGATTTCATCCC
>CALGWV010000040.1 GCA_937936325.1 uncultured Bdellovibrionales bacterium
TTATGATCACTTAAAGTCTATTCATGACTTTTAATATTTATATTCATTGCTCACATAGTCTAATCTAAAAACCCGAATTCAAGAGTTGATTTCGGGCTTTTGGGTAAAGGACCTTTTGCGTATATTGTCAGATTTTCAATGTAGATTTCTTAAGGCAATCTATGCAGTTTTTTTAGATAAGCGTACAAAGAAGGGTTTTGATCTTTTACAAAATTTTCTATAGCCCCGTGGATACTGTTAAAGCCCACTTTGTTGTTCACATTTAAAAACTTTCTAGAACCAGATAATACTCCCACCAATTGATGATTTTTGTTAAAAATACCTGCGCCGGAGGCCCCTGAAACTCTGCCATCTTGTCTGTTTGGAAAAAATTCAACGGAGTAATCGTTTGGTAGGTTCTCAATTTTGACTTGAGGGGTGAGATTCAGAGTGTGAAAGCTGTACTGTAAATTTGTATAAGTCGTCACACTATTATCTATAAGAGGTGGTATCTCCTTAATTTTATTCATGACAAATCCCATGTGCAGGCCTTGGGCATGGTGGAGAGAGTAAACATACTCTTGGTCTCGTGGGGGAGCGTAAGCTAATTTAACATAGCCTCTTTCCACTCCCGGGTTTGTAGAACATCTCAAAAAGGCAATGTCATATGAGCTGTCAAAGGCTAGAATTTCTGTACAGTTGTGCTTAAGGTCAGAAAATAAATCTTTAATGACAGTGTTTAAAAGGTGACCGTCAAAATGTTTTTTAAACTCAAAATTAGTCTCCAAGTAATCGAAGGCGAGTGAAGCTTTTTGGAAATTTTGGGCCACACAATGCGCGGCAAGGACTAAAATATCTGGACCTATTAATGTTCCTGAGCAAAGTTGTGTAAAAGTGTTTATAGCTTGGACACCTGAACTTGTTTGAACGTCAAAGCTCCCGGACGACTTAATATAGGTGACAGCCTTGGCCACATCTTTAAGAGCTGGGTATGTGAGAGCACGATCTTTTAGAAAACTCTGTGGTTGGGGACTATAAGCTCCGAGAGCACCATAAGCTTGGCCTAAAAAAGAGTAATTATTTTTTAAAGGCTCAGTGTATAAGGAGGAGATAGAGACAGAGCCCCGTCCATTTATACTTTGGCCTAAAGGGTTAAATATCATGTGTTCACCAAAAACACTTTTTTGGTGTTCCATCTTGAAGCCTAATTCTGCTTTAAGCGCATGTAAAACATAACCCATACCTTGAGCTAAGCTAATACGTTTAAATTTACCTTGGTCGTCGACGCTTTTGCCACCGGCCAGTGCTCTAAATAAGGCCACGGCATGGTGTGATTTTTTTGAAAAAATTAATGAACCCGAACCTTCCGGTGCCATAGGAAGAAAAAAACTCACTTGAGAAGGGATGCTTGGAATTAAAAAACTCAAACGAGTTTGTCCCGTTGAAAACACTTTAGCTTTATCTAAAGAGCGAGATTCGTTTTCAGGCTTAATATAGTTGGCACTTAATTTACTTTTATGAATATTAGGATGGCCAATGCTGTAGACCTCTTCTAAGTCCAATAAGGGCAAATCTGAGAGTATCGCCCAGCCTCTTTCTGCTCCTGGATAACCTGAACATTCAGCCACGGCAATATCCAAGACAGCATCTGTCAATAAAATTTGATTACATTCGTAAACACTTTGTTCTTTAAAAGCAAAAGAACCGGCACTGGGATAAATTTCATAATTAAAGTCAATTTGGATACTATGACTCATTCCAGGAGTGGAACTTAAACAATGATTGTTAAATAGAATTAAGTTTTCTTCAATCAAGGTCCCTGTGCAGCCAGTGATAGTCTGGCTTTTGGATCTTGTGTCCAAGTTTTTGATTGTCAAAAGGCCTACAATATTAGCTTGTTTTCTTAATGCCGACTCTGGATCTAATGTGTGCACACTTTCAAATGTATAGTCATTTGATGGATCAGTAGTTCCAAAGTTATCCCAAGGAAAGTCAGATTTATCAGGGTGAGCTTTCCAAAAGCTGTAGAACGGCATCTCCACGAGTTTCCGAATACTTTCAGTATTAGAAATATAGAGATGGTAATTATGATAATCATCAAACTCATAGGGACTGCTTAAACTACTGAAGTAAGCCTCGAGATTGACCTGGGTAAAGTGAGCCAGTTCTCTAGCTTTTTCAAGATGACTAAGCTTAAGAGAGCCCTCCTCTAAGCTGGAGTGATCCGTGAATTTCGGAGGTTTTGGTAATTCCTGATTCGATTGTTTCGAATTGTCTTCATTTAGGGGTGGAGTGTGGCTCTTTGTATTGGAAATAATTTCTTCGAGTAAAAGTCGGTCTTGAACTTCATCGTTCTCTGCCGTGGTAGGCTCTGGTTGAGAGTGAGGAGTTGTTGTGCTTGAAGTCACTTGAATGTGTGTTTCAGTAACTCTAGGAGCTGGGGGGGGCTCTTCTTTTTTTTGAGGAGGATAAAACTCACTATAAGTAATGGTGCCAGGTGGGGGGTCAGAGGAAGGCTTTGGAGCTGTTATCTGAGGAGGGGTTTGATAAGGGGTTTGATAGAAAAACTCTTGAGTCTCAAGAGGGGGCTGTTGGAGCGGCTCCGTCACAATAAAAAACGGGGTTGAAGGTAATACTTGAGTGATAGGGGGCGGTGTTATAAATCCCTGTTCATCAAAGTAAACAATCCCTTCTGAGACTGATGCAGTATCAGCTTGGCTTAAGTGCAGTGTAAAATAAAAGAGTAAAATTTGAAATAAAGTTTTCATAAAAACATTTGATTTAAAATTGAAAACTTTAAATCACTCCTACTGTTTGTTGAGTTCCCTCTTGTAGATCTTTTTCAATCACATTATGAGACTGTGGGTTCTTATTTTCTTCAAAGTAAATGATTTTTGTCGCACCGAATTTTCCGGCTTTTTTAATTTGTTTTGAATAATTTCCTGAATAAAAAAGTTCGCAGATCTGTCCTTCTTCTCTCATCTTTGAAGCCCAAAGAAAGGCTTTTTGTTTCTCTGTTTCAGATGTCCAGGTGACAGCATATTTTACCGCGTTTTCTTTTTGAGCTGTTGTGATTAAAGCCAAGCGTTCTATGCCGGCGGCCCATCCCATGGCAGGCAAATCAGGGCCCCCCATCTCTTGGATCATATTATTGTAACGTCCGCCAGATAACACAGCAGATTGGGCTCCAAGCTCTTCTGATTGAAACTCAAAAACACAACCTGTGTAATAATCCAAACCTCGCACAAGTTGGGGTTGGACTTTAAAAGAGACACCTAATTTTGTCAGTAAGTTCTGAAGTTTATCAAAATCCGCTTTGCTCTGTGAGCTTAAACAGTCTCCTATTTGTGGGGCCTCTTTAAGACTATTTTGATCGTCTTGAGATTTACTATCTAGGATACGCAGCGGGTTGGTTAAAAGTCGTCTTTGACTGTCTTCCGATAATGAAGACTTTAGAGGTGTGAGGTAGTTCAAGAGTTCAATCTTGAATTTTTCTTGAGTTTCTGAATCTCCAAGGTGATTTAATATCAGTTGAGTTTTATCTTTCAGCCCGACTTCAGAAAGACAAAGCCATGCTAGATGGATCACTTCGGCATCATTCATAGGAATATCTAAGCCTACACATTCTAAACCAAATTGGTGAAATTGCCTCAGTCTTCCTTTTTGCGGTCTTTCATATCTAAACATAGGGCCATGATAATAAATTTTTTGGGGGATTTCTCGTAATACTTTTTCATTTACAAGAGCTCGCACAATGGGTGCCGTCCCTTCAGGGCGAAGCACAAGTTGATCTTTGCCCTTGGGGACAAGTTGAAACATCTCCTTGTTGACCACATCTGAAGACTCCCCCAATGAGTGGGAGAAGAGCTCTTGGTTTTCCAGGCAGGGCGTGTCCCAGCCTAGATATCCGCCTCTTTGGACGCAAGAAGTAAAGCTTTTGATGAGCCAATTGTGGTGATCAAAGACTGAAGCTGTTCTGTCAGGACAACCTCGTGCAGGTTGGGTGCTTAGAGTTTTCACTAAATAGACACTCCTATAAATATGTCAGCAATTATTGTTTTAAATTAAGGCTTTTCCTAGTTATGACTTTGTGTGTGAAACTTATTTCGAATAAATTAACAAAAATAAAACATGAATAAGAAAAAACACAAATATCACGCTGGCTTGAAGTCTTGAAGAACTCTGCCTATTCTGTCTTAAAAATCAACTTTGGAGGTCACCTTGCCAGAAAAAATAATATACCCAGGCGCTACAGAGACACGTGTCTACGGTGGTAAATCAGACACTCAGTTAGGCTTGAAGTGTCCTGATTTTAAAGTGTCTTCTACTGATAAAACTCCTTACAGATTAAAAGAGCATAAAGGCAAATATCAGGTATTCTTTTTCTACCCTAAAGACGCCACTTCTGGATGTACCCAAGAAGGGCATGATTTTAACGATAACTTAAGCAAATTTAAAAAGCTGGGGGCAGAGGTATGGGGTGTTTCTAGGGATTCTTTAAAGTCACATTTTAAATTTATTGAAAATCAAGGCTATAAATTTCATTTGCTTTCTGATCCTGATGAAACACTCTGCAAACTTTTTGATGTCATGAAAGAGAAATCCATGTACGGCAAAAAATATATGGGTGTGGAAAGAAGCACTTTCGTTATTTCTCCTGAAGGAAAGCTCATCCACGAGTGGCGCAAGGTGAAAGTTAAGGGTCATGTGGAAGAGGTCCTTACTTACCTAAATTCCATTTAATACTGGTAATATGCACTTTTGTGCCAGTCCCCTTTTGAGTATACAACGTATCCTCAGAAGGGGCTGGCACAAAAGGTGGCGCTGGGGCTTGAGGCCCATCTTGAATTGGTCTTACTTAGTTTGAGTCAGGCTTTCAACACCTACACAGAACTCATGGATGTCTTCATGAGTGGTCTCAAAGGAAGTCATTAGTCGCACAAGATGGCTCATTGGATCCCAAACATAGTAGAATCGAATTTTTTTTAAGGCTTTGTTGTGCTCAGGTTTTATTTTTAAAAATACTGCATTGGACTCTACAGGATACTCGGGCAAAAAGCCTAGAGCAGAAAGTTTTTCAGAAAACTCTAATGCCATAGTGCAAGAGTGCTTTGCAATTTTATAAAAGAGATCATTGTTAAAGTAAGCTAAAAATTGTTGTGCCATAGGGAAACTCTTGGAAGCCAAATTTAAAAATTGTTTTCTATAAAACTTCACATCATGAATAGCTTCTGGGTGTGAGTTTTTAATTAAAATAAGCTCGCCAAAAAGAAGTCCATTTTTAGTTCCACCAAAACTCATCACATCAAAAAAATGAGCCATCTCTTTTAGTGAAACGCCCAGATAAAAACAGGCGTTTGAAAATCGGGCTCCATCACAATGTAAATAAAGCTTATTCTTTTTGCAAAAGTTACTTATTTCAGCAAGCTCTTCCATCGTATAAACTGTGCCCAACTCTGTAGGCTGTGTGAGGGAAACCACTATAGCTTGAGAATGATGTTGATCTCCCAGTCTTGTTAGAGCAGTTTGAAGAGTTTCAAGTTTAAGTTTGCCTTTGTGTGATTGCAGTCCAATAAGCTTGAAGCCTCCTATTTTTTCCGGGGCTCCACATTCATCAAGTTGGAGGTGTGAGATGTCAGCGCATAAGACACTTTGGTAACTTTTGGTGAAAGTGCTCAGGCCAATCACATTTGCTGCAGTTCCGTTAAAAACCAAAAAACTTTGAAAGCCTCCGAAAAGCTCCTCAACTTTTTTTTGAAGTTCAATGGAAGCCGAGTCCATTCCATAGGCTGGAGGTTGGGAACCATCAGGGGGGGGCTGGGTTAGGCTTTTTAAGATTTCAGGGTGGACAAAGCTATGGTTATCACTGGCTAGACTTCGATTCATTGTTTGTATTTCCTAAATAAATATTCGTAGATCACCCATGCGGCAAGCTTTGAAGTTTTGTCACTTTCATCCAGAGGGGGAGAAGACTCATATACGCCTAAGCAACATATATTCAAATTTTGGTGGATCCAATTAAAATGTTTTAAATAATCTTTAGGTGTAAACCCGGGGCCCCAAGACTGGCTACAACCTGGTGCATAGGAGTTAGAAAACACGTCTATATCCACACTCAAGAAACAGGGGGTGTCCGGAGGGATGTCTTTTAAAAAGTGGAAGGGCAGCCCATTTTTGATGTAATCCTTATAAGTGCAAACCTGCCCTCCGTTTTTAATGACAAACTCATATGACTCCAGAGAGTTGCAGTGCTCTTGAATGCCTAACTCTAAAAAGGAAAAATTCCCATGTTTTTTATAAAGTCTATAAAAAGGAGTTCCGCTTGAAATCCCATGAGTGTCTGGACGAACATCAAAGTGGGCATCAAAGTTGACAATGACTCCATTTGGGTGAGCGGTCAAAAATGCGCTCCCCTCCACGTAGCCATAGTCATGCCCGCCTCCAATACCCACCCAGTTGTGCCCTTCAAGAAGTCGTGCGGTGGGTTCAGTTAAGGCGGACTCATGACGCTCTTTGAGTGTTCCTTGTTGAATGTTGAGGTTGCCGTGGTCATAGAGGGGTCCACAATTTTTGTTCTCAAAGCTGGGTGTCATATTATAAAGGTAGGACCGAATCAAATCAGGAGCTTGGGCTGCGCCTCTTCGACCTCCGTTTAACTTTATACCCTCATCGTCTGGGTAGCCTGCGATATGAGTTCTTGCTTTTTGAGGTGCGGAGCAGAAAAATTGAGCCAGGCGCTGATCTTTTTTGGGACTCGTGTTTTTAATAGGCTCATAAGGGATATATTTCATGATTTAAGTTAGCTTGAATTCGCCTTAAATCTCAAGTGAATTCTCGGTTTGAGTTTGAAGAGCTCTTATAGTTTGAGAGATAATTCACATGAACATCGACCTAAGCCTTGAAGAAGTCTGCAGAAAATAAAATTCAAACACGACCAGAAAAACCCTTAACTGTAGGGGGGGTAAAAGATTTTTTTAAAAATCCATATTTACTATAAAATTTATTTATATATTTCAAGCTTGGCAATAAGAGTGTAGCTCAGAGAACATAAAGTTAAGTGTAATGTCTTCATTTTCAAAATAAAGACATTTTATTTAAAAAGAGAGGTTCTTATCTATTGTAAAAAAAAGAGTATTCAACTGCTAACCTGGGGTGTATTTTTTATTCTGCTCGGATGCGGGTCCCCTGAGCAAATAAAACCTTCAGTCAAAGTCATCAGCCAATCTTTGGAGGGCTCTACCGGAGTTATGGAGACGGATACTGACTATGTGAGGATAGCGGAGGTGAAGCTAAGCCATAATCCAAAGACAGGTCAGCAACATATGCAGAGAAAGTATATTGATAAAGAGCACTTTCAAAGTCAGAGCGGAATGAGTTTTGAATTTTTAACAGCAAGACAAAAAAAAGAAGCAGCTCGAATTGCTCCTAAATCAACTCCATTTCCAAGGTTAAAGCCTTCAAGAGATGAGCCTGATTCTGACTTTGATATAGTGTTAGATCTTCCAGAGAAAGACCCCTTTTTTCCAACTGACGCTTCTTTTGTTCAGGAAAGGTTTGAGAACTACCAAATATTTTTGAAAGCTCGTTTGAATGAAAGCCTAGCATCTCAAGCTCGACAAGCTTTAGATGATTACACTTTTCAAACTCAAACGGTTCACGCTCAATTTGATTTTTATGATGAACAGTTTTGGTTTAGCCAAAAACCTGACATGCCTTGGTGGATTCAAGATGATCTGCTTTACCAAAGGCAAGAGGCCGTAAAGGTATCGGGTCTGCAGCCGGGCTCGGCAGTGAGAAAAAATGCAGATACTGTGGCTAAGGTACAAGTGCGTTTTACAAATATTAAGGGCTATGAAATCACTCAAGTTTGTTCTGGAAACACAATTTCGAAAGACTTGATCATACTTAATGATCATTGTTTTTCTCCAAACCCTGATGTCAATTACACTGGGATTTATGCAGATTTTAATTATGAAGACTATGGGCAAATATCTAAGCAGTATTTTTGTGGGGAAATTGTTTTAAGAGATACGGCTTTAGATGTTGCGGTGATTAGATGTGATGACAACCCCGGGGAGGATTATGGATGGGCTGTTTTGAGTGACCGTCCACTCCTAGACGAAGATGAGGTGTATACTATTTCTCACCCAGCAGGATATCACTTCGGCATCAATGAAAGATTAAAAAGAGTCTCTACAGGTCATGTTAAATTTAGTCAAAATTATCCTTTTAGCCCTACTGATTATTATACGACCTTAACGAGCTATGGTGGGTCTTCAGGGGCTTTGATATTTTCAAAGTCGACACACAAAGCCGTTTTACAACTTAAGGCGAACGGGGTTTCAAATAGAGTCACTATTGGGACGGGAATGTCTTTCGTTTTACAAAGACTTAAAGATGTTCTAAGCCCAGTCTTAACTCATCAAGTGAGTTATTTTAAAAATAAAGCCTCAAGAGAAATTTTACCGGAGTTCAAGGGTAAATCTCAATTTGGACGAGTGCAGCTTTCTAAAGAAACTCAAATTTTAAAAAGCAAACAAAAAAAATTGAATGTGAAATTCAAAAGTAAAGATGTCATTGACGATCTTCCCATTGAAAAAATAACTGAAAATAATATAAAAAAACTAGCAAGCACAACTTCGTATGCCAAAATAAGTGGCATCATCAAACGCACGAATACCGAAGGCCAAACTGTGAGCATCGAGCATGGCAATGAGTGTGGCGCGACAAACATTAGTCCTGACCATATAATTACAGCCGCTCATTGCGTAGAAAGTAATTTTCAAAAAATGCAAATTCAGTTTAATTTTAATTTAACAAGCACGAGTAAGGCCCAGTATAATTTTACTTGTAAAGATATTGTGATTTTTGACCGTGAGTTTGACATCGCTATTTTAAAATGTGGAGGCAGACCCGGTGAGATTATGGGCTACGCTAAAATTTCAAAGCTCACTCCAAAGTCTGGAGAGTCCATTATGGCTATTCACCATGCTCAAGGAGCCCCTCAAAGAGTAGTCAGAAACTTATTGTTGTTAGGAAGTGAGGCTCAACCCATAAAACTGAATGTGGATTTTCAGACTCTCTTTTTTAGTCGTCGAGATACGGAAACAGTAAAGGGGGCCTCGGGCTCTGGGATTTTTAATCAATTCGGTGAAATTATCGCTGCCCTCTCGGGATCTGTGGATTTGCCGACGGCAAACGGGGGGAAGAGAAATCATGTGGCCTTTAATTCAGCTAAAAAGTATTTCTTACACTACCCAAAAGGACATAAAATTAGAGATTTTGGAGAGAAGCTTATGGACCTTAACTAGGGTGTGTCAAAGTTGGGAC
Source organism: uncultured Bdellovibrionales bacterium (assembly GCA_937936325.1). Classification (GTDB taxonomy): domain Bacteria; phylum Bdellovibrionota; class Bdellovibrionia; order Bdellovibrionales; family UBA1609; genus CALGWV01. The sequence continues at coordinate 9,310 of CALGWV010000040.1, forward strand.
ACGCCCTAGTTTGTCATGAGGCCTCTACTGAATTAAATTGATGGTGTTAGGGGCTGTTGAACATTCACATATCCACTGCGAAAAGCATCTCAAGTCGAAACTAGAGTGGGCGCTGGCAAAACTAAGCTCGACTTAGGCTGAACTCAAGCCTTCACTTAATTTTGCTGAGCTCACTCTACTTTCTTGTGACCTGCTTTTCTCGTTTGTACAAATTAATGTTCAACAGCCCCTAAAATCATATATTCAAGGAGAGTATAATTATGGCCTTTCAATTACCCGAATTAGCTTATTCTAAAGACGCCCTGGCTCCTCATATTTCAGCGGAAACGTTGGAGTACCATTATGGAAAGCATCATCAAGCTTATGTGAATAAACTCAATGCTGCTGTTGAGGGAACTCCACTCGCGGAAAAAAGTTTAGAAGAAATCATTAAAACTACAGATGGAAGTGTGTTTAATAATGCAGCACAGGTGTGGAACCATTCCTTCTATTGGAACTGCCTTAGCCCTAAAGGAGGCGGTGAACCTACAGGTGAGCTTTCGAAAATGATCAATGATTCTTTTGGATCATTTTCTGAATTTAAAGATGAATTCAATAAAGTGGCGGCCACACAGTTTGGCTCTGGTTGGTCTTGGCTCGTTGCGTTAAACACAGGAAAATTAGCGGTTTTGTCGACTTCAAATGCGGAAACCCCTCTTACGAAAGGCAGCATGAAGGTTCTCATGACTTGCGACGTTTGGGAGCACGCTTACTATGTGGACTATAGAAATGCTCGTCCGAAATATTTAGATGCCTTTTGGAACCTAGTGAACTGGGAGTTTGTAGCACAAAACTTAAAGTGAATTTACTTAATAAAATTCAGTAACTTAGAGAAAATTTATTGTTAAAAAGCCTTGTTATTAAGACAGGGCTTTTTTTATTTCAAGATTATATAAATAATGTTCATAGTTTTTTGTAGAGTCTTATAAAGTTGTTTACTCTGGAATTCTCCCAATAACCCATAAGCCTAGCTTATGTGCTTCATCTTTTTAATTTTCTGTTCAAATCTTGATAAAATTGTAATTATTACTTTCCTGGATAAAAGTCTTGTCCGGGTGCTAGAATTCGAAGGGGGCGTCGAATTGAGGGGAATATTACTTACACTATTACTGATGTCTTTTTTCTGGGGGAGTTGGGCACTGGATCCAAACGATCCAAATTCACCTAATTACAAAGGATCTTCAGAGGTTCAAGTCCAGCCCTCTAAATGGTCTGCCAGCGTGGCAGGGACTGTTTTAAGAGGCTATGATGAGTTTGCTAAACCATATACGTCCTATGATCTCTCAGTCTCCTATGCTCTTTCAAAGGGGCGTAGTTTAACAGCAGATCTTTCTTATCTTTTACCTCTAGATTTAGAAGACGATCGTGGTAATTTATATTTTTGGGAATTTCAAGACCCATCACTTACTTACTCTCACAGAAGCTACACTCTTTTAAAGAACTGGCGGGTGAAACCACGAGTGACAATTTCTTTACCTCTGTCTGAAGCCTCTCGTAGAAACTCCACTTGGGGAGCGTTAGCTTTTAGTGGAGTCACGGCCCGAAACTTTTCATTAAATATAAATAAAACGAATTTAGGGAGCGTGTTACTGAGCTTCACACCTCAAGTGATATTGGGGTACCACTCCTACAAATCAAGTATTGATGGCTACAGTAAAAATAGACCCTTGAATGTAGGTTTGAGTGCTGGTTTGAGATACAGCCCACGTCAATACTTGTTTTTTAGCGCTTCGGGGCAATTTCGAACAGCTACAGATTATGATGCCACTTTTAGGGCATCGCAAAGATTTTCGGCCAGTATGACAGCTGTAATATTTCAAAAAGCCTATATTACCGCCGGTGCTTATTGGAGTGACAGAGTGGTGACAGATTTTCAGGCTTTTGATGACGACAGATCGACTATGTATTTACAACTTGTGTATTCAATCTAAGGGAGGAGGGGATATGAAAAAGGGAATTCAGTTTTTATTGTTAACAGCGGCACTTGTGCTGTCCGGATGTGTTAAGGAACGTTCTGCAACTTTGAACCAAAGTTTTGAGCAAAGCCTTAAAGATGGGCTGATCCGCCCTATCCACTCTTTAAACGGTAGCTTTCAAATACCTGATAATACATCGGCAGAGCCACAGAGCTTAAGCTCAACAGATCGCCCAGTTTTAAAAGGCGTTAAGCTTGATATTGATAAACTTGAAGTGATTCAAACCTTAGGAATCCCTAAAAGAGCGCCAGGGTTTTTGACTGCTGAAACTTATCGTATTGATAAAGAAGTTAAAGGGATAAGTTTTCCTAAAGTTATGGGTTTTACGACAAACTCGAAACTGCTTAACGAAAACAAAGAAAAACTTGAACTTTTAGGTGAGCCGAATCAGACCTACAAGGTGGCTTATAAGCAAACACCAAATCGTTTGATCATCATGAAGGTTGTGACTGAAGATCAACTTTCTCATATTGAAAAGCCTTATTCTGATAATTTAGGTGGGGGCTACTATGCCGTTCCTCTTGCGGGCTACTCCATTGGACTTCACAAGCTAATTTATGAGAAAAACTCGGACCAAGAGCTCACGAGTCGTAAGATCCCTGTAGCTGTAGAGAAACTCAGTGAAGCTGAGTACATGAGTTTTCATCCTCAAAATGACTTCACACCTTTTAGCAGAGTGGCACTGAGAGATAAAACCAATGTTTTACCTGTGGACTATTTCACTACTGGAGAGTGGTACTTCTCTGAAAGTATTGCCAATACTCGTTTAGGTCGACAAGGGCGAATTGGGCTAGATTTAGATGCCAATGACTTTGAGGGAAAAAGTGCCTCAAGGATTCTATTTGCAAATACTAAAGAAGGTCTTAGAGGTTATAACGCCGCTGTTGATGATGAAATTGATAAGACAGACCTTTTAAAGTTAACTCCAGTTGTCACCATTCCTACGAAAAGTTTAACTTACCGAATTAAAGAAACGGGTTCAGGAGCTCAGCTTGCAGAAGAAAAAGTAGATCTTAACACCCATAATAACTCTCCCTATGTTTCTATGAGTTTAAAAGATGTGGTGACAGTGAGAACTGTAATTTCAAAACTTCAAGGGAGTGTCCTTGCTGGAATTATAAAAAATATAGATGTGAACCAAGACTTTTTCAGTTACACCATGGAAGAAAACGACACTGGAATTCAGTACAAATACGCATTTGCGCGTGTGAAAGACAGAGCTTATAAGCCAAGAAGACACTACCAAGCCGATAGAAATCAGTTTGGTTTCTTTACACAAGAGCGTGTCCGAGTCATTCGACCAAGTAAAGATTCGCAAAGAGAAGATTTTGAAAAAAATATATTAATTCAAAGGCTTAATCCTGAAAAAGACGTGGTCTTTCATTTCTCAGAGCTCACACCAAAAATAGAAGATCGTAGCTCTGATGCGACCACTCCCAAAGTTGACTATAGGGAGATCGGAAGACTGGCCGTTGAGTATTGGAATAAAGCTTTTGCTGAAGCGGGTGCCCCTAATGGTGTTGTTTTAAAAGAAGACGTCGATGCTCCAGTGGGTGACCTTAGATATAACACTATTAACATCATTGATGAGTTAGCTGGTGGTGGTTTGTTAGGAGTGGGTCCTTCTCTTACAGACCCTTATTCTGGTGAAGTTATTTATACTTCTTCAAATGTACATGCCTTCCCATTTAGATCTATAGCCAGTGGTGCTATTCGAAATTACTTAAGGGCACAGTTAGGTGTCTTTGATGAGTACAGCCGAAGACTTCCAAAGGCCGTCACTCGAGGCAGTAGCTTGATTTCAAATACTATCCAACAACCAGATGCCACATCAGTGTTAAAGGTTTTTCTAGACCTTCCTCAAAGAATCATGAATAACATAGCGGATCTTTATCATCATGGTCGCATAGTAGAAGAGGACCCAGATAATCCCCTTCGAGGATCAAGACTCAACTCAGGTTTAGTGGCTAGTCTTTATGATGTGGATCAGTTAAACCTCTCAAAAAATGAAAAAATTGAGTTGGACTGGTATGCCAGACATATTCCAGAAATGAAGAACTCATATGTTGGAGTCAACAATTCGAAAGATTTAAGAAACACATTAAAGCAAATTAAAACTTTTCGTCCAACTTTATATAGAAAGAAATACGAAACTGAAAATTTTGCTTTAGCTGCTTTATCTAATCTAGATGATGATATCAGAAACCGTTGTACGGAAGTGAATAACTATATTTCAACCCACGCTCCAAAAGTAAAAAAAGGAAGCTTTCATATTGTAGATTCAGATCAAGAAGATTTATTGATTAAATCTTGTAGTGAAAAGATCATTCCAGAAAAACTATTGGCCACCTTAGTCCATGAAATGGGTCACAACTTTGGTTTGCGACATAATTTTTACTGTTCTGCTGATAAGCAAAACTATTTTAATAAGTCTGAAGTTAAACGTATTTATGGTTTAGACCTACCTGAATCTGAAATTGCCAAAAGCTCATGTGTCATGGATTATATTTCAGGAAATTATGACAGAATGTTTTTTCCAGGTCCTTACGACATTGCAGCCATTCGTTATGGTTATGCTAACGCTGTTGAGTTAGCCACTACAAATGGCCAGTCTAAGGAGCCTCTGGAAAGACCACTGCAAGGAGAGGTCTTTAAGTTAGACCCTGCTGTTCAGTCTGGCTTAGATGGTGACCTGTTTATGCAAGTAGCAGCTACGGGAAAACAGGTGAGAGACTATAAATACTGCAGTGATACTAAAGCCTTTATTGATGTCGATCCTTTATGTAAACGACACGATTATGGTTCAACCCCTAGTGAAATTGTAGATTATTATATTAATTCATATTACGAGTCTCTTGTGGCTAGCAGCAGAAGATATGATAGAAATGAAGTATTTGGTTCTTCCACACGTGCTTTTGAGGAAATAGGAAGTTACTATAATGAATGGCGCCTTAGACTTTCTGAACATCTCAGCAAATATTTAACGGAGTATGATGCTGAAAGTTATGTTGCAGAGCTTGAAAATCTTAAAAATAATCCAAACTTCGAAGCTAAAGAATATTTTGAGATTCGAAAAAAGATTTTTGACTTCTACGTCGACGTGGCTATGCTTCCAAATCAAACTTGTTTGGCCTATAGAACAGAGGCGCTAAACGATAAGAGTGCTTTGTATAAAAATTCTGATTTAGTGGCTTTCGATCTGAAAAAAATTAAAGAAGACCTCTACTCCAAGAATAGAAGTGCTACAATCTATAGCTGTTATGACCTAAATGAGTACACTAAAGACGGAAAAAAAGAGCGTGGGTTAGTTAAAAAATATATCAGTGAAAAAGGCTTCACTTTTCTGACTGAAGTGGGCTTTTCCGTGAATTCAGTTTATAGCTTGGTGGACCCCACTCATGATGTTGATAGTCCTGTTGAAATTGCGGGAAACATGCTTGATCGTCTTCTAGCCATTCAAAGTATGGCCTCCCGTTCGACTTTATCTAGAGTTGTATCCTCATTAAGAGATATTCGATTTAATATTTTGGATGAACCAGATTTGTATGCTGAACTAGAAACTCGTATCTTAGAACGCTTGGAAAAAGGCGTAGACATGAACAAGCAGCTTGAAATTACGATTGAGCAATTAGGAGATAAAACTTCTAAATCAGTAAGTGTCACTGATGAGCAGCTCGAAAATATGAAAGAAATTGTTTCAAGAATCAAAACTGCAAAAGCGGCAAACAAAGATCCAATGAACTACGTTGGTTATAAAGAAAAGTTCAGAGAAGAAAAAGCTCTTCTTGAAGGAGTGTGGGCTCTGTTTGAAAGAGGGGCTAACAATCCAATTGAAGAAAACTTAAAAAGAACAGAAAGGTTTGCTAGTTTTGTGGCTGCACCTAATCCAAATTTAATAGCTCAAGTAGAACAACAGGGCGGAACCACTGTACCTCTAGGCTCAGGGCGCGTGGTTGTCATCCCAGATGCAACTGCTGTGAACAGTTTAAAGCTAGCTAATGTTCTCACAAGAACAAGTGAAGTGCTTGAAACTCTTAAAGCAACGCCAGAGATCAGTGATGTGGCTCAACAGCAAATTAAGTCTGCTTATGCAGCACTCACAAGCTTTTACCCAGCAGGAGTTAAGGAACCAAGCTTAGTTCAGTACTTTAAATTAGCTTATGATTTCATGAAGGCACTGTTGCAGGCTGGGCCTAACTTTGATCCGATTGCAGTGTCCGTGATTCAAGCAGAAATTGCGGGACCTATGTTTGCTCCTTATCTTGCAACTCTGGCTCAGCCCCTGACTCCTGCTTTTCAACAGATTGAACAAACTCTTCAAGCTCTGACTACTGAAAAACAAGCTGAAGTGCAAGCTCTTCAAGCAAAGTTTACAGAAGAGATTGCAGCATTTAAAAAAGCTAAGGCTGATGCTGGAGAACCTGTGGACAGTCCTGAGGTGACAGCTTTTGAAGAGGCAAAGGATAAAGAGGTGAATGAGTTTATACAAGCAAGAATAGCTGAAGTTGCTGCAGAAGAACTGAAGCTCACTACGGAGCTTTTCACTCAGGCTGCTGCGAATTTTCCTTCTGGAATGACCACAACTCAATTTTTTGCTAGCTTTTCAGATCAAATCCCTGGAGCTAATTTTGTAGTCCCTACTGCTGATATAGTCACAGCAGACCCGGATGTAAAGCTCAAAGAAGCAGTGAAACAATGGGTGGCTAAAGCTCAAGCTACAAAAGATGAGTTCAAATACGACAAAGATGATTTGAGTGCTAAGCAAGATCTTTTGCGCAGTATTTTGACTGGACAAGCTAGATAAAGTTTAACTAAGCCATAAAATCTTAATGCTCAACTAAGAGGCTCTTAATATTTATTTTAGGAGCCTTTTTTTTTATCTAAATTTTATACTTGAACTTAAATATATTTTTTATTGGAATTTTTTATGAATAATTGGGGTCTACATTGGTTTCGTCGAGATTTGCGCGTCGCTGGTAACGAAGCTTTGCAAAAAAATTGGAAAAAAAATGAAGGGCGTGTTGTCGGTGTTTTTTGTTTTGACCCCATTTTTTTATCACGTGATGATTTTTCGGTGGACCGATTTCAGTTTTTTTTAAAAAGTATACAATCATTGAAAAATGAGCTTCAAAAAATTGGAAGTGATCTTTTAGTTTTGGACAAGGGCCCTGATGAGGCTTTCAAACTCTTGTTGGATGCAGCTAAACAGACGCCCAGCCTTATTACTTGGAACAGAGACTATGAGCCCTTTGCTAGAGAAAGAGATGATCGTCTGGAGAAGTACTTTCACTCGCGGTCTATTGAGACTCAAAAATCTAGAGATCATTTGATCATTGAGCCTGATGAGCTTTCATCTTTAGAGTCTAAGCCTTATAAAGTTTATACGCCGTTTTCTAGGCGCTGGCTTAAGCTCTACAATGAGAATAAAGAAATCTCTACAAGAGTTTCATCTCAAAAGACAGCTCTTAAATATCTCGATCAACTTGAGAAAAATAAAACTACAAAAATTTTCAAATTAACTTGGAATGATATCAAATTGAAATCCAAGTTCACAGACGTCCTTGAAGATTATGTCCGCTTAAATGCTAAAAAAACCAAGGTGCCTATTCCTGAAGCCGGGAGCCTAGCTGCCTATAGGGCCTTAAAGTCTTATGAAAAAAGTATAGATAATTACTCCAAGGCCCGGGATTTTCCTTTTCTAGAAAATGCAACATCAGGTCTGTCCGTATTTTTTAAAAATGGAACTCTGACAACCTCTATAGTCTTGGCCTACTTTGATCTGCAAACCTATTTCAAACCTCTAACAAGCCGTGATCGTTTTTTTAGTGAGCTTATATGGCGAGAGTTTTATTATCATATTCTTTTTCATTTTCCTTATGTTGAAAATCTAGAGTTCATTGAAAAATATAGAGAACTGAAGTGGTCGAATGACAAGAACCACCTCAAGCTTTGGACCGAAGGTAAAACAGGTTATCCTATTGTGGATGCCGGCATGAGAGAATTAAATGCCACAGGCCTTATGCACAACCGCTGTCGTATGATCGTAGCCTCATTCTTAGTTAAAGACCTTCTGATTGATTGGCGTTGGGGAGAGAAGTATTTTATGGACCGACTTCTCGATGGGGATCTAGCCCCTAACAACGGTGGTTGGCAGTGGGCGGCCTCGACAGGTTGCGATCCTCAGCCTTACTTTAGAATCTTTAACCCTTGGCTCCAAGCCAAGAAGTTTGACCCTGAGGCCTTATACATAAAAAAATGGATCCCAGAGCTTAAAAGCGTAGAGCCCAAAACTATCCACAACAGTGAAAAACTCAAACCCCACTATCCCCCCATTGTGGATCACGCCGTACAAAGAAATAAAGCTCTTGAATTGTACAAAGCAGTTTGAAGTGAGTGCATCAAATCTGCAGCCTTGAGTTATGATTAGTCGCCGCTGAAAAACTAATTAAGCACAATGTAAACAGGAGTTTAAGTGTGAATTTCAAGCTATAGTATTGCAAGAAAAGTGATCGACAGAGGTCAAAAGCTTGCAATACTTGAGGTTAAAAAAATGAGATTTACTCCATCTGAAAACACAAATAAAC
>CALGWV010000041.1 GCA_937936325.1 uncultured Bdellovibrionales bacterium
AAAAAACATCTTAAAAAGCGATTAAAAGGAATTGAGATAAAGAAAGCCTGAGTTACCAAATCGACTATTTTAAGATTTATTTTACACTTTAAATAGATACTTTAGTTAAAGTATTTTAAAGCACATTTCCTTTTTCAGCAAATTGTGTCCAGTTATTTTTTTCAATAATTGGAGCAATTATGAACCAGATTAACCCGGTCGAAATTATTATTTTAACACCGCCCCAACTTGAAACCCTTATTTCTCAAGTCTTTGAGAAAGCTCGAAGCCAACCAGAGACCAAGGAAGAAGAAGCAGTTTTTCTTGAGATGAAAGAAGTTCAAAAGTTTCTCAAAGTTGGAAGAACAACAATTCACAACTACATCAAAACAGGAAAGCTTAGACCAGTGAGAATCGGTCGAAAGCTGCTTTTCAAAAAAAGTGATTTGCTTAAAAATCTTTGATTAAAAAAGATAATTAAAGGCAAAACAATGAAGCCAGTAAATACAAAATTGCGGTCAATCAATACGAAGTTTTGGGATGATAGCTATGTTATAGATTTAAGCCCTTTGGAAAAATATCTTTTTCTTTATCTCTTAACCAACATTCACACAAACTTGGCCGGTGTTTATGAGATAACATCAAAAAAAATTGCTTTTGATACAGGATTAGAAAAAATAGAAATAGAGAAAATTTTGAAAAAGTTCAGTGATGACAAAAAAATCATTTATCAAGATGGTTTTATCATAATTAAGAATTATTTAAAGAATCAAAGTTTCAATAGTTCAATGATTAAAAATGTTGAGAAAACAATTAATCAATTGCCACCAAACATAAAAAATACCTTTTTAGCTTTTGTTAACCCTTCAAAAATTCTTAACAGCCTGTCCACAGCCTCTAACATCCTGTCAACAGCCTGCGACAGTGTGCGACAAATAGAAAATGAAAATGAAATAGAAAAAGAAAGGGAAGGAGAAAAGGAAGGGGAAGGGGGAAGGAAAAAGGAAAAGCCCAAAGACAACAAAAAAAATTTTTGTATAGACCCAGAATTAAAAAAAAAGTTAGAGCAAATAGAAAATAAATATAATAAACCTTTAGCAAGACCAGTTAGGTAAAAGAAAAATGCAAAAAAGACACAAGACGACAGTAAAAAAAAGAGTAATAACCGAAAAAGCTATGATTAAAGCAATTGAAAAGAGTTACGGCATTGTAACTTTAATTGCAGACCGTTTAAAGATTCAGCGCTCAGCGGTTTACAACAATATTAAAAAGTTTCAGCTAAATGAGTTGATTGAAATTGAGAGAGAACGATTAGTTGATTTTGCTGAAAGTAAACTGATTGAAAACATCAGGAAAGGCAAAGAGACTTCAATTATTTTCACTCTAAAAACATTAGGTAAAAAAAGAGGTTACATCGAAAGACAGGAAGTAGAAGCTACGGATCCGATTGTTCAAAAAGTTTTGTCAATGACAGAGGAGGAAAGAGCTGCAAGAATTGAGGAACTTAAAAAAAGGCTTTTATCACATAACTAAATTGAAAGGACACAAAATGAATCACTCTGAATTAATCGCAAAGGCTAAAGAATACCGGGAGCGATTTAACGCCTTGCGTAAAGAATACAAAGAAAAACAACTGAGTTTATTAAACACCAGAAAATCAGAGTTAAAAAACTACTCTGATGAATACATACAGGAACAAATCAAAAGAGAAAAAGGTCAGCTTGCTGAGGCTCACAAGAAATTAGTTAAAGATTATTTTGAATCGACTGAAATTTATTTGAAAGATTGTATAAAGAAAATCGAAGAATTACGATATCCTTTAACTACTGGCTCAGATTATGGAAAGATTCAGCTTGAATTGATTCGACAGAGAGCTTTTAATTATTTAAGTCAGGTAACTGATTTAAGAAAAATCGAAAATCAGCTCAGAGATGCTTTGCTAATAGATGAAAACTACTTTTCGAGTATGCTTGAGATTCTGGAGGCAAGAAGGAAAGGAAATTACGAACTTAAGCCGGAGGAAAGGGATTTTTATTCAAGGGTTGATAAAATGAAAAAGGACTTTGAGCTGAAAAAAGGTATATCAGAACTTCAAAGAAGCAGAGAAAAATTCAGAGAATTGACCAAAGAGACCGAGAGATATTTGGAAGCTTTGGACGATGGACATATTATTTACTACACCAAAACGGAGGTTGAAAATATGAAACAAGATGAGGTTGCTAAAGAATATGATTTTGTTAGTGCTTCGATGCCTTATTGGTCTTGAAGGCAAGAAGTTTAATACTGCTTAGGATTAATCACAATCCTAAGCAGTCTCAACATCTGAATAACTTCATTAAATTGCTTATAAGCTAACATCTCAGAAAATCACACATCTTAAGCCGTCTTAAAATAGAATTTGCATTGTAGAGTATTTAAGCAGCAAAAAACAGAAAATTAAAATCACAGTTGAAATAGCTTTTTGAGTTTATTAAAGTAAGAACCGAAAGCGGGGGGCAAAAGTGCTAAATCTTATGAAATGTGTAAGTAAATAATAAAATCAAAAGTTAAGTTATTTTATAACAAATAGTTACAAAAGGGGGTTATACTCCCGCCACCTCCACCAGTCTTCGTTTTGAGTTTACGAAAAACGAAGACTGCAACGGCGAAATCCTGATTTATCAGGATGAAGCCGTGCTAAAAACAACACAACAAAACTCAAAACTTCGCCTTGGTAAACCAGTAAA
>CALGWV010000042.1 GCA_937936325.1 uncultured Bdellovibrionales bacterium
GGTCTTCTAGGCTGTCGGCTTCGGAGCTTCTTTCGGTGGGAACTTCGCCGGCTCTGAAAGCTTGGCGGAGGCTGTGGGTGCTTGAAGGGCCTGCGAGCTTGCCATTTTTGGTGTTGATGTTGGCAAAGCTGATTCCACCGGGAACCTTAAACCCAGTCATCGGCAATTTTTTATGAACTTGAGTCATATAATCGATCCAGATAGGCAGTGCCGATCGGCCCCCTACCTCGCCACGGCCCAAAGATTGTTCTTGGTCAAATCCAACCCAAACACCGGTTACGATTTGGGGAGAGTAGCCCATAAACCAGGCATCAAAATAGCCATCGGTGGTGCCAGTTTTTCCAGCTAAGGGTCGGCCTAAGCTTCGAGCTCTTCCGGCTGTGCCTCCGCTATCAGAGATCACTCCTTTTAAAATATCAGTCATTACAAAAGCCGTTTGGGGTGAGATCAGTTGGTTTTGATTTGAAAATACAAATTTGCGACTGAGCTCTCCAAAGGCTTTTTCTTTAAGAACAACATTAGACCACTTTTCGTCTTTTTTACCGATTTCTTTTTCAAAAAATTGATCTAAAGAGTAGTTTGCTAAAAGCTCATTGTCTTCTTTCGGATCAATGACTTTCTTAAGCAGTAGGGGGGATATTTTTTTACCTAAGCGTCCAAAGTGGGCATAAACTTTTGTGAGCTCATAAAGACTGATGCTGCTGGATCCAAGAGCTAGGGTGAGATCTGGGTTCAGCTTGGAATGCACTCCCAACCTTTGGGCATAATTCAGTATCCAGGATACTCCCACATCATCTGTGATTTGAATAGTGGGGATGTTGAGGGATTTGACTAAAGCAGTACGAAATAAAATATCTCCACTAAAACCCTTAGAGTGATTGCTGGGTTTATATTTTAAAACTTCAGATTGTCCAGTGCCCGATTTTTTAGAAGACACTCTTTCTTTAAAAACAACAGGGATATCTAAAATTTCTGAATTTGGATGGTACCCTTTATCTAAGGCTGAGGCATAGACAATGGGTTTAAAGGCAGATCCTGTTTGGCGAGCGGCTTGGTAACTTCTGTTAAATTTACTTTTTATATAATCATATCCTCCCACCATGGCTACGATTTCAGAAGTTTTAAGGTCAAAAGAGATGAGCGCTCCTTGAGCTAGGGGCTCTTGCTCCAACTCAAAAAGATGTTTGAGACTCTTAGATTTGAGAGTCGTTTTTTTGAATGAAGTATTGAAATCTTCTGAGTCTTTGACTTTGACTAAGATGAGATCTCCTTTAGCGAGTGCTTGTGAGGGGCGCTTGATTTTAACGGCATCATAAAATAAATCGGGATTGGGCTTTCTGGCCCACCTCATTGTGCTGAATTTAATTTTTCCAAGGCCTCTGGGGGACTCTACTAAGACCCATTTATTGCGATCATCAACATGGGTGACTAAAGCTTTGGTGACTTCTGATGGGGTAAAGGGATTTTCTACTTCTTGAGTTTCGCTGAGATACTCTCCATCAGCAGTAATAGTGACAAACATTTTAACTTTGAGGTTTCTCGCTTTGGTGATTTTTTCTAATGTAGATTCAATGTCCGACGCAGCCACTTTCTCTAAAGGCCCTCGGTAGCCTTGGCGTTTATCAAGATCTTGAAGACCTTTTTTTAAAGCCCTTTGAGCATGTTTTTGATATTCCAAATCAAGCCCTGTGTGAATTTGAAGCCCTTTTTGGTCGATTACCCCAGGTTCAAGCTTTTCAGCCAGTTGATTTTTAACTGTGTCCAAATAGTAGGGAGCTTCTTCGATGGAGTTGGTGCGGTAGAAAACTTTTAGGGGTTGAGCTTTGGCTTCTTCGGCAGCTTCTGCAGTGATATAGCCCTCACTCAACATGCGGTCCAAGACATAGATCTGTCTTTGTTTGGAGCGTTTGGGGTTGCGCACGGGGGAGAATCTTGTGGGCGCTTTAGGAAGACCTGCAAGCATGGCGGATTCAGCTAATGTCAGCTCACTTGATTTTTTTTGAAAATAAGTTTGGGCTGCAGTTTCAATTCCATAAGAGGCCTGACCAAAAAAGATTTGATTTAAATAAAGGTTTAAAATTTGCTGTTTAGAGAGTTGGTTTTCAATTTTTCGTGCTAAAAAAGCCTCTTTAAGTTTACGTTTATAGCTTTTTTCTGTTGACAACAAAAGTTGTTTAGCCACCTGTTGAGTGATGGTGGATCCCCCTTGAACTTTTTTTCCAGCTTTAAGGTTCGCCCAAAAAGCACGGGCAATGGCTGAAAGGTTGATCCCGCTATGATTGTAAAAATCAGCATCTTCGGCAGCCAAGAAAGCTTGTGGTGTGAATTTTTGAAGGCTTTCTAGTTTGATGAGCTCGCGCTTTTCTTCAAAAAATTCACCCACGAGTTTGTTGTTGCGGTCAAAAACCTTGGAGACCTTTGCCGGCTCATACTCAGTGATGGAGCTTAAATCTTGGGGCAGGCCAGAAGACACGGACACCAAGATATAAACCACCACTCCTAAAATCAGGAGAGAGAGAGCACCTAGCCCGCCAAAAATATATTTCCACATCATCAAATCCTTTGAATAATTTCAAAACTGTAGGTCTCGCATTTACACTGAATTAGCATTTTGAACTCTTGCAAAAAAGCTGAAGAATCCCAGTTGCATATCATTTAATACAGACCATGTTGATAAGTTTAAACTGGGCTCGCCAGTTATTATAGGAACAGCAAGCAAAGTGAATATTTTTGACTCAAAGTGAAATGATTTTGATGTTTATTGAGCGCTTTGGTTTGTAGAGTTTCCGAAAGTGGAGGTTGCATTTTTTGGACTCATTAGGAACTCAGTGGTTTTAGGGCTTGTCGTAGAACAAGCCACATCGGAAAGGGCTTTAAAAAGAGCTTGGAGTTTTAAGAATGAATTTCTGCCGGAGCCTCTTTTGTCCTCTTTGGGTGTGCAGGGACAATTGCTATCTAAAACAGCAGCATTGCTCGCTTCGAGGCTGTCTTCGAGAAGGCCACGAGCTTTTACAAGAGAGACATAGGCTTTTTCTGAAATTGAGGTCTTTGTCTCGGCCAAGCTTTTTTCCTTCGAAAAGATCGTGGCTGCGGCCTTTAGAAGTATAGGGATTGTACTATATTGCCTAAGTTTAAGGAGCTCAGTCTGCTGAGCAATGGCATAGCTGAGCTCACCAGCCACTCGTCTTCTTTGGTTTTCTAAGGAGTTTTGGATGGCATTAAAATTTTGATTCATATCCACGATTTTGGTGTTGTTTCTACTTCTAGCTTCTCCAAAATCTTTTTGTTGGTTGGCAACTTCTTTGAGGTACTTTAACTTAGTTCTTTGTAATTTTTTTCTAGCTGCATTTTCTTGAAGTTTAAGAGCATACAAAGCATCTCCATAATCTGTTCTTTGTCCCTGTTTATCTTGCTTTTTTGTGCAGATTTTGTACTGAGTGTATAAACAACGATGATAGTCGGCTGTAAGGCTGATGCCTGTGCGTTGTAAAAAGGCGTTGCCGGAGATTTTTGCATTATTCGTCGAAGTGTCTTTGAGCTTTTGGCTATACCTGGGGCCACATATACTGCGCGATTGAGTTTTGCAATTTTGAGTCGCTTCTTGAACTTTTAGGCCAATGGCTAAAAGAGTGTCTTCAAGCTGAGACTGAGCATCGGAGAGCTGATCTTCTAAACTACTCATGGCTTTTCGTTCTTGGCTTATTAGATCTGTATTAGCGTCTTGCATTTCGTTCAGAGCGGCCCTGAAACTATTTAAGTTTTCATTTTTTTGAGCTTCAAACTCTGCAAGTTCCAAGTTTTTGTCAGAGATAGTTTGTTGGTATTGATCTAGGCGTTCAAGTTCGCGTTTGTTTTTTTCTTCAAGCTCGCTCTTTCTTTCTTTAGCTATTTCAAGGTCTTTTTGTTTGTCTTTATCAAAATAAAAATTGATTTTACTTAAATTACAATATGGAGAGGTTTGAGAATTTTCCTTTACAACTTGGCTTTCACTTTTCATACAACCTATAAGAGTGGATAAACAATTAGGTGTGCCCGCTTCTGTACAGGCTTTTTTGGCTTGGTTTGCCAGATCTATACTGATAGTGAGTTGCTCCCGGCATAGACTTAAAGCCTCTTCTTGGTTTTGTTTTTCTTCACTTCGGACATTTTCAACCTGTGATTTACAAGAAGCTAACTTTTTCTCATAGCCCTCAGTTTGTGTGAGATTACTTCCTGAAATTTTGAGATTGTTTTTTTGAATGATGAGTCTGCATACAGAAGTAGAATCCAGCTTGATATTTGATTCTGTTTTTTTGTAAACATAATCGAGACAACTGGTTAAAGCATTTGTAGAGCCAGAAGTTACAACTGGGGGTTCTTCGGAAACTTTATTATAGGCACTTTTTTCAGATTCGCACAAATTTAACAAATCTTTTGGAGCAGAAGCTTTCAACACCTTATCCACTCTTGCAGTCATTTTAGAGTCTAGTTTAGCCCAAGCCACATCAAGAGAAAAAATGAAAAGAAAGCTCAGGCTCAAAAAATGAATCTTCATACTAATAACATATCGGCAGGTGCAGGCACTTTTTCAACTTTGGTGCCAGTCCCCTTTTGAGGATGTGTTGTGTCACTGTCAGCAGATTTAAAACGAAAAAAAGCCACGGCCTGGAATCCATAAAACTCATGTTCACTAAGTGGGCTCCACAATATGAGCTTTAGGCTTCTTAATGGACTTAAGCTTGCACACCACTCAAAGAGGCGGATCCCTATTTAAAAACTTGTCGAGTTTTATAATGTCCCGCGTGACTTTATATTTATAAAATATAGCATAAAATCTCTGAAAAGGGTTCTCAGTCTAGCCAAAATGTCTCATAGTGAGAAAACTCTATGAAATCACAAGACTATCCACTTTTTGATCAAATCACTCCAGAACAGCCTAAGGCCTTGAGCGTTTCTCAATTGAACCGCGGTGTTAAATTACAACTAGAAGGGGCCTATTCTCAAGTCTTAGTTCGTGGAGAGATTTCAAATTTTAAGCCTCATAGTTCGGGGCATTTTTATTTTGCTCTTAAAGATGCCCAGTCTCAGATTTCAGCAGTGATGTTTCGAGGGATGAATTCCAAATTAGACTTTCGTCCTAAAAACGGGATGGAGGTTTTAGTTTTCGGAGCCGTGACGGTCTATGAGCCTCGGGGATCCTATCAAATCATGGTCCGCACCATGGAGGAGCTTGGGGCTGGAGCACTTCAACGAGAGTTCGAGGCTTTGAAAAAAAAGCTACAAATAGAAGGTCTGTTTTCTCCTGAAAACAAGAAAACTTTACCCCTTTGTCCATTTAAAATTGCCCTGATCACAAGCCCAACAGGAGCAGCGGTTAAAGATATGATCCAAGTTTTGGGTCGCAGGCATCCCGCTGCAGAAATTATTGTCATTCCTTGTTTGACCCAAGGAGCCGGTGCGCCGGCTTCTCTAATACAAGGTTTAGAATTACTAGCAAAACTAAAAGTAGACGTGGCTATTATTGGTAGGGGCGGCGGCTCCATGGAAGACCTTTGGGGTTTTAATGATGAGGCTTTAGCCAGAAAGATTTTTCAATGTGAAACCCCAATAGTCTCTGCAGTAGGGCATGAGATTGATTTTACGATTTCAGATTTTGTTGCTGATTTTAGAGCCCCCACTCCAAGTGCTGCCGCCGAACAGGTGACTCTAGGGGTTGAGCGCTACCGTAAAGATTTGGTGCACTTTCAACTGAGTTTAAAAAATGTGGTGTTGAGCCGAAGAGATTTTGCATTTCAAAAATTAAACCATGTTAAAAGACAACTGGTTCAAAGCCATAAAAATGCGATAGGAACTTTAAAAGAAAAGATATTTCATCTTGTAAAGCGATTTAGAGATCCTCGTGCAGAACTTTTACAAAAGCGACAACGCACTGATGAGCTCAGTCAGAGATTAGAGTCTGGATTCAAAAATAAAATTAAAAGTACAAGAAGAGATTTAGCTTTAAAACAAGACTTTCTTTTAAATCGTTACCCAAAAAATCTAAAAAACTTAAAACAAAAGCTCGTGGCGCTGGCTCAAATGATGGATCATTTAAGCCCACTAAAAGTTTTAGGTCGAGGCTATGCCTTTGCTAAGATTGGTGACAGCTTAGTCACTCAAGCAGGGCAGCTTAAGGAGAAAGACGAGCTTCAGGTTTACTTTCAAGATGGTCACGCGAATGTCAGAGTTCAAGATACAAAGATTGAAGCTGCCAGTGCAAAGCTTAAAAAATAATATTACCCCTGAGGTTATTGAGGGTGCTCCCTAGGTAAGTAGGTAAAAAAGACTTTGGTGAGTCTAAAAGTAAAGCAATAGAACATTTGATTTAATTGTTATTTATAAGGAGTTCATTTATGTCAGATCAAAAAACTTTTGAAGACAAAATTAAACGTATTGAAGACATCGTAGGATCTATGGAGTCAGAAGATCTCTCATTAGAGGATTCACTCAAAGCTTTTGAAGAAGGGGTCAAACTCTCCCGAGAGTGCCAAAAAAGTTTAGATGAAGTAGAGCAAAAAGTAGAAAAACTCTTAGGTGTGGACCCATCAGGAAAGCCCATCACAGAGCCTATGTGATCATGCTCACACCTGAGTTTAAGCATAGAGAGCTTTTTGAAACAGAGCTGAAGACGTACTTTGAAAATCAAGCAACTTTTGGAGCTGCCCATGGTCGACTTATTGAGGCCATGCAGTACACCATGATCCAGACTTCAGCTAAGCGTTTTAGACCACTATTAATAGAGAGAACTTTAGGGAGCCTGGAGGAAGATTATAAAAATTTTGTTCACTATGCTTTGGCTATTGAGATGGTCCATGGTTTTTCTTTGATCCATGATGATCTCCCTTGTATGGATGATGATGATGAACGTCGGGGACAACCCACAAATCATAAAGTCTTCGGTGAAGATGTGGCTTTGTTGGCTGGGGATGCTTTATTAAATGCATCCTATGAAGTCCTCTTGCAAAGCTATGGCTTAGATAAATTAAAAGTACTGATGGTTGAATTGGTTCAAGCTACTGGAGTGGCCGGCATGATTGGTGGTCAGGCCATGGATGTGGGTTCCATTACAGAGGCCGAGCACGAGAAAATGCTAGTGCTTAAAACGGGAGCGCTTATGAAAGCCTGTATTATGGGGCCGGTGAAGGTTTTAGGTGTAGATCCAAAATTGCAAAATATTTATAGTAAAATTTCAACAACTCTAGGATTATGTTTTCAGGTCGCTGATGACATCCAAGATTTGGGACAAGATGGGGACCAAGCTATAGCAATAGAAAAGCCCAAGCTCTTATTCAGATTAGATGATTTAACAGGGAGAGGTGTGGCTTTATGTCAGAAGCTTAAAGATCCGGTCCCCTTAACGGAGCTTTTTTTATGGAATAAAGAAAGAGCTTAAAAAATGCGTTTAGACCAATACTTATTTTTAAAAAAATATGTGAGCTCAAGAACTAAGGCTCAGGAGATGATCTTGCGTGGAGAGGTTAAAATTAAAAATCAGAAGCATTTGCAATGGCTCAGCATTTTTAAGCCCTCTTTTCAGGTGGATGAAAGTGAAAATATTGAAATACTCATTGATTCTGAGCTGGCTCAATATGTATCCCGTTCAGCCTTAAAACTGGCGGGTGCGTTAGAGCAATTTCATGTTTTAGCTAAAGATTTAGTGTGCCTAGATGTCGGGCAATCTACGGGGGGATTTACACAAGTACTCTTAAATCGAGGGGCCCGTCGAGTTATTGGGGTCGAAGTCGGGCAAGGTCAGTTGGCTCCTAGTCTTAAAGATCACCCTAAAGTCAAACTTTTTGAAAAAACTAAAATTCAGGATTTCATCAATAAAACCCAATTAAAATTTGATCTGATTGTTGTCGATGTCTCTTTTGTATCGGGTCTCCATTTTATGAAAGAGCTTCTACAGCTGGCTCATGATGGAACCCATTGTGTCTATTTATATAAACCTCAATTTGAATGCGGCGCAGAGGCCTTAAACTCAAACGGTGTGGTCACTGACCTGAAACTCATTGAAGCTCATTGCTCATTATTTATACAAAAAATCAGCTCTCACTGGGAGCTGCTCGCTCAGGCTCCAGCCCATTTGCCAGGGCGAAGTGGCAATCAAGAGTCTGTTCTGTATTTAAAACCCAGACCGGCGGATAAGCGGCGGTAAAAACCCATGAAACGCCCTCCCCAAGCCGTCGTGCTCAAAATGTTCTCCTTCACCGTACAGGTGAGTAGGCTTCAAGAGAAAATTTCTGCGCTAGACACTGCTGAAGGACGTTTGATGGGTTTTACCTCGCCGCTTACCCGCGTATCTGGGTTAAAAGCGAAACTTTAATCCCTAAGGCGTGTCCCGAATTCAACACAGTGCTGTAAAATCCATCTCATATCCAAACTTAGCAAAGCTCGCCCTCACAAATTTGCAAGTAGGCTCATGCATCAGGGGGTAATTCAGCTGACGCAGCACACATGTTGCTCTGGGTATAAGTTTGAATTTGGCCTTGTACTCATATAGGTAAGGCATTAAAGTTTTTGTGAGTAAGTATAAATTAATTTTATTATTAAGCTTATTCTTATGCCGTTTGGGTGGCAGTGTTAAAAGGGGAAGTATGAACACTCGGATTTTTTATTTCGTGTTAGCTGTTGTCTATATGTTTGTTATGGGGTGTACCTCATTGCCTTTGGTGAAAAAAAAATCAGTTCCCAATTCTCCAAACCAGACATCAGAACAAGTCATTATTGAAAATTTTCCTGAAGAGCCCGAGCAGTCCAAAGTGGCCCCACAAAAAATTAAAAAAATCCTGGGACGTAAAGAAGTTAAAATTTACCGTCCTAAAATTGGAGTAATTTTTGGGCCAGGTCTTTTTAAGACGGCCGGACATCTTGGGGTGCTTAAAGAATTTAAGGCTCAAGATATTCCGATACATAGTGTGGCTGGGTTAGGTTGGGCCTCAACGGTCTCCTGGCTTTATAATGAAAAAAAATCTGTAGATTGGATGCAGTGGAGATTAGAACAATCTAATATCAATGAGGTCGTAAAGACCCAGGTGTTCAACAGGAACAGGTATATCTTTCCACTGCCAGACATCAAAGAGTGGTTTCTGAAAGCCTTTTTTGAAAATAGATTTACAGGATCAAAAAAAACAAATTTCTGTTTGCAGCCTTTACAGAATGAACCCCAAAGCTCTGATTTTTTTCAATGTTTGAATATACCTCCGGTAAGAGAAGCCCAGTTTTCAACAGGAGGTTTTCCTTGGAAATATCTAGTGCAAAAGTTAAAGGATTCTGGAGCTGAAAAAATTATTTATATACACATTAAAGGCAACCCCCTTGAGACTTCCAAAAAAGATTTTTCTCAAGAGAGCTTTAGGTATTGGTCTGGTTGGGCCGCCTATCCTGTTCCAGAAGGTTTAGTGGATTTCACTCTGTACTTAGATCTCCCTGGCGATGGCTTAGATACTTTGGAAATCAGAAGCTGGATACGCCAGAGTCAACGACAAGTTGAACCGCTTGTGAGTTGGCTAAAATCAAATACTGATTATTAGAATAGAAGACAGTGGCTGGCACCTTATAAGTTTCCCACATCACAAACGTCTAATAGGTCTCATGCAAAACCTTCAAAAAAAAGGAGTGAAATTTTCCTTTGAAACAGTTACCCTCTTTGATTAGAGGTGTGATATGAGAAAAATTTTATATTCTAGAGAGCATTTTCAAAAACGTCGAAACCAACTTAAAGAGCTCATGGCAGAAGGGGAAGCTTTTGTTTTATTTTCAACACCACAGTTTTCTAGAAACTCCGATGTAGATCACTATTATAGAGCCTCGTCAGATCTATTTTATTTTACTGGGTTTGAAGAGGCCAGTTCAGTTTTCGTTTTCACTCCAGGTCAAAAAAAGGAAACCACTCTATTTGTCCATCCGAAAGACCCTAAGTTTGAAACTTGGGAAGGTTTTTTATTTGGAGTCGAAGGTGCTAAATCAGAATTTGGGATGGACCAGTGCTTTTCAATAAAAGATATCGATCAAAAATTACCTGAAGTTTTAAACTCATCTAACAAAGTCTATTATAAAATGTTTGATCAAGATTTACATGACAGAGTGATGTCTCAAGCTTTGCAAAAGGTGAAGCGAAAAACAGGTCGAAGCGGAAAAGGCCTTTTGCCCATAGTCGACCCTTCTTCTTTAGTGGGACAGCTCAGACTAATAAAATCAGATCATGAAATCACTCTACATAAAAATGCCTGCCAGATCTCTGCTGAAGCCCATAATGAGCTTAAAAATTACGCCAAACCTGGCGTGACTGAGCGTGAACTGCACGGATTGTTTTTGTTTGAAATCATGAAACGAGGTGCCGCACGTGAGGGATACCCCGCGATTATGGCTTCAGGTAATAATGCCACAACTCTACATTATCGTTTTAACGATGCTGTTTTGAAAAAAGGAGATCTTCTTCTTATTGATGCTGGTGCTGAATACAATTATTTGACTGGGGATATTACCCGTACTTTTCCTGTGGGAGGAGTTCTTGAGGGCGCTCAGAAAGATCTTTATAACTCTGTTCTAAAAGTGCAGGAAGACCTTGTAGAAAAGGTTCAGGTTGGAACCTCATTTGCAGATTTAAACTCTTTGGCAGATAAAATGTTAGCTCAGGTTCTTATTGATCTTAAAATATCTAAACAGTCTGTAGAAGAGCTTATAGAGAATAAGGATATTAAAAAATATTATCCACACTCTCTCGGGCATTATTTAGGTATGGATGTCCATGATATCGGGCCATACAAAGATATCAAAGGGCAAAACACTCCCTTTCAAGCAGGAATGTGTTTAACCATAGAGCCAGGACTTTATTTTCCTGAAAACATGCAGGGAATCCCTGATGCCTTTAAAGGCCTGGGTGTTCGGATTGAAGATGATATCTTGGTGACAAAAGAGGGACCAGTAAACATGACTGTGGCCGCTGAAAAGTGAGTTTTCTCAGCGTAAAGAAATTTGGCGGCACTTCGGTGGGGTCCATTGAGCGCATTGAGCATGTGGCAGATTTGATTCATTTTCAAAAAAAATCTGACAATCAAGATATGATCATTGTCCTTTCGGCTATGTCCGGAGAGACCAACCGCCTGATAAATTTAGCACATCAAGTGAGCTCTAAGTCCCATGGTGGTCCGGCTTATGATTTACTCTTGGCCTCTGGAGAGCAGGTTTCTATTTCTTTGTTGAGTCTGGCGCTGCAAAAAAGAGGGATAGAGTCCATGCCCCTTTTGGCTTTTCAATTAGGAATTCAAACAAATTCTATTTACTCAAAAGCTCGAATTGAAAATATCAAAACAGATAAAATTTCTGAGCTCATTTCAGATGGAGTAATTCCTATTGTTGCTGGATTTCAAGGGATAGACCTCAAGGATCGAGTGACCACTCTAGGTCGCGGGGGGTCTGACACAACTGCTGTTGCGTTGGCGGCGGCTCTCAAAGCAAATGAGTGTGAAATCTATACTGACGTAAAAGGGGTTTATACTAGTGATCCTCGTGTTGTGCCCCAGGCGCAAAAAATTTCTAGCTTAAGTTACCAAGAGATGATGGAGATGGCCTCTTTGGGCTCTAAAGTTCTGCACTTTAGATGTGTAGAGATTGCAGCAAAATATAAAGTGCCTCTTCATGTTAGATCTACATTTGATGAAGGACCTGGAACTTGGATTCAAAAAGAGGAGAAAGATATGGAAGCCCCACTAGTTTCAGCTATCACCCAAGACTCACAAATCACAATCATTAGTGCCGAACCAGTCCCGACGGGAGTTTCCTTTTTGTCCCAACTTTTTGAGCAGCTTCATTCTGAGGATATAGTTGTTGATATTATTTCCCAATCAAAGTCCAACGAAGGGCAACGTATTGCATTTTCAATTCATGATGAAGATGCGGACAAGGCTATGGGGTTATATAAGAAACTACTCCCTGAGGTTCAAGTTCAAACCCTCACTGGAGTTTCTAAAGTCTCTGTTGTAGGGGTGGGGATGAGGTCTCACCCCGGTGTGGCCGCTTTGTTTTTTAAAACTCTCAACGAGCACAACGTGGATATTTCTCTAGTCACAACATCAGACATTAAAATGAGTGCTGTGATATCCAGTGAGAAGGTGGCTCAGGCCGTACAAAGTCTTCATAAAGTTTTTGGACTTGATGCATGAGAAGCGGATATGTTTTTAAAGACTCAGAACTCAAATTGGTCAATTCAAAAGGTTTTCACTCTTTGCTTCCATTTTATGAGGCTCACCCTACATATGTTTATAATCTTGAGTCCATTAAACAAAGAATCTCTAGCTATCAAACCGCTCTTAAGGGGGTAGATTCTAAAATACATTATGCTGTGAAAGCGAACTCTCATGATTCAATATTAAGTTTAATGAAAGACTCCGATTGTGGGATAGATGTGGTTTCTGCGGGAGAAGTTAAAAAATGTTTAGAGGTGGGGAGTGCAGCTTCAGATATTATTTTTTCAGGCATTGGTAAAAGTCATGATGAAATCAGCTTTGCTATTAAAAACTCTGTAGGGCAGATCAATGTAGAAAGCTTAGGAGAGCTCAAGCGTATTCAGCAAATTTCAAATAGTCTCAAAAAAAATGTAAATATCGGTCTAAGGCTCAATCCAGATATTCCTGTGAAAACCCACCCTTATATTGCGACTGGATTTAGGGAAAATAAATTCGGCGTAGCTCTTTCCCAAATCCCTGAAGCACTAGTTCTTATTAAAGATTCTAAATATATTTCCTGGACCAGTATTGGGGCCCATATCGGATCTCAAATTTTAGATTTAGATCCTCTTAAAAAATCAATGGATTCGTTAAAGAAAATTTATAGCTTCTTAAAAAATCAAGAGGTCGCTTTAGAGTCTATTGATCTTGGCGGAGGCTTAGGGGTGGACTATAGGTCTGATGATGAGGAGCTTGATTTTCAAAACATTCAAAATTACGGCAAGCTCATTCAAGATACGTTCAAAGACTCAGGTATAAAAATTATTCTGGAGCCTGGTCGATCTTTAGTTGCACGATCTGGAGTGCTGCTTATGAAAGTCGAATACATAAAAAATAACGGGTTTAAAAACTTTGTCATCGTCAATTCTGGAATGCACCATATGTTGAGGCCGGCTTTGTATCAGGCCTTCCATCGTATTCAACCACTTAAAACTAAAGAGTCTGAAAATATTGTATGTGATATTGTAGGTCCAATCTGTGAGTCCTCAGATGTTTTGGGTTTTGATAGACAAATCCCAAAACCTGAAGAGGGGGATTTGCTGGCCCTAAGAGATGCCGGAGCCTACGGGGCTTCGATGAGCAGCAATTATAATCTTCACGGTTTAGCCAAAGAAATTGTGGTTTAGTCGATAAGATGACTAATTCCGCCCCCAAGGTCCCCAGCTTCAGCGACGTGTGGCTATTTCAGCTCAAGTCTCGAGTGCTAAAAGTTCAGTCATGGTTTTGATCTATGAGCTGAGATGTTCAACTTAACATCAGCCAATTGTTTTCTTTGGCTTTTGCCTGAAGACGACGTTCGGAGAGCTCAAGATTCGTACCTACTTCACTTTTATGCACTGCCAGCTTTAGACCTTCAGAACTTTCAAGCAGAGGAAAGTCTGCAAATGAATTTCCGGCAGCAAATATAATAGGTTTTCCTCCAGTATGTTTATTCAGCGCTTCAGGTTTACCTTTGTCCCATGTGAGTGGGGGCTTTCGGATGGACGTGATTTTTCCGTCAATAACCTGAGTTTCTACTCCTAGAATATGAGTAGGATCTACAGATATTAGGTGTGCCGCAGGCTGTATCGCCCACTTTACAGATGCAGTGACAATATAAACTTCGACATTGTTCTCATTGAGGTATTGAATCACTTCATGGACGGGCTCAATAATTTGAGGAGGATAAGCTTCAAGGGCTTCTCTGGCCCAAGTTAAAACATCCTGCTCTAAAAAACCATCATGAATCTGGCACACCCACCAAAGAGCTTCATCAATGCTTTGGTTTTTTTCAATTTCGTTAAACTGTTTCCAAGAGACTGAATCAGAATTGAATTTTTGACTTTCGACTTCATAGGTAAAAAAATCTCTGCCTACATCAGAAGACCAGCAGGTTCCATCAGCATCAAAGGCGGCCACATAGTTTTTTTCTGTATTTTTGAGAATGGGATCTAATTCATTTTTAACTTGTTTTAGTAGGGATGACATGACAGAAAATCCTTCTTTAAGAGTGTTTTTACAGGTTAGTGGATATTAAGTCGGAATGTAGGGGTTTATTGCAACGCAATACAGATGGAAGTCTAAAATTATTAATCAGTTAGTATGAAGATTAAGTCATCTAAAAGAGGTAAAAATGGATTTAATGTCAGCTTTAAATTGGAGATATGCAGTTAAAAAATTTGATGGTGAAAAAAAAATTCCCCAACATATTTTTAATCAAATTGAAGACAGCCTGATGCTAGCTCCTTCTTCATACGGCCTTCAGCCGTGGAAGTTTGTTATTGTCACTGATCAAAAGACTAAAGAATCTTTAGTAAAATGCTCTTATGGCCAAAAACAGATCGCTGAATGTTCTCACCTTATAGTTTTGACCTCTCTTAAGAGTATGAATACATCTCATGTTAAAAAGTTTATTCAACAGACAGAAACTTTAAGAAAAACTCCAGCAGGAGCTCTTAAGGCTTATGAAGACTTAATAATAGGGGACGTATCTAGAAGAACACCTGAGGCCATACAAATATGGAATCAAAAACAGGCTTATATTGCTCTAGGTTTTGCTTTGACAACAGCTGCTTATTTAGGGGTAGATACCTGCCCTATGGAAGGCATAGTAGGTCCATTGTACGACGAAATACTAGATCTTACAGAGAGTGATTACTCTACTAGTTTAGCCCTACCCTGTGGTTATAGAGCTGATGAAGATAAAAATCAATTTTCTAGAAAATCAAGATTCTTAAAAGAAGAACTTTTTAAAAGAATATAAAAGTTTGAAAGACAAAAAAAACTCACTCTTTAAAAATAGTGCTTTGATGTCCTTGGGCACTTTAATATCTCGAGTTTTCGGTTTAATTCGAGATGTTCTCATCATGTCTGGTTTTGATAAAGCCTTCACAGATTTATTTGTTGTGGCTTTTCGTTTGCCCAACCTGTTTCGTCGGCTTCTCGGTGAGGGCGCTCTTGCGGTGAGCTTCGTTCCCACATATTTATCTCTTGATGAAAAGAAAAGAAAAGATGTGGCTCATATTATGTTCACATTTTTAACTGTTTTGACGGCATCTCTTGTGGTGTTGGGTGTGATCTACATGGAGCAAGTTGTTGGCCTGATTACCAGCGGTGAGAGATTTTCCCCAGGTAGCGGGTCCTTCGATATTGCAGTTTTCTATGCTCGTGTCATGTTTGTTTATTTATTCTTAGTCACTCAGTTTGCTTTTTTTATGTCATTGCTCAACGCCAATAAAGAATTTTTTATTCCTGGTTTGGCCCCCGCCTTTTTTAATTTAGGCTTTATACTTCTTCTTTTACTCCCTACAGAGAGCTTTTTTGTCTCAAATGATGTTATGGCTTTTGGAGTCGTGTTTGGGGGGGGGCTTCAAGCTGGTTGTGTTTTGATTAAAGCATGGAAAATGAAACTTTTACCAAAATTTAACTTTAGCTTCAGAAATTCTCAATTTTTAAAAATTTTACTTAAAACTCTGCCTGCCATCGCAGGGTTAGGAATTGCTCAGTTAATGGGCCTGGTGAATATTAAAATTGTCAGTGGTTTAGAAGGGGGGGGGCTTTCTGCTATATACTTGGGCGATCGTCTTTTGGAATTGCCACAATCTCTCATCGCGATCAGTCTTGGAACGGTTCTGCTCACGCAGCTATCTGGAAGTTGGGCAAAAAGTAACACCCTTAAGTTTGAGCAAGATATGAATAGTGCTTTAAGGATTTTCTTATTTTTAGCTTTGCCATGTGCCTGTGCTTTTATTTTTTACTCTCAGGCCTTGATCTCTTTAATTTTTGGATATGGAAAGTTGGATGGGGAAAGCATTTTTCTTGTTTCTCAAATTTTACAATTTTACTCTGTGGTGCTGATTTTTAATGGGATGAATAAAATTCTAATCCCTAGCTTTTTTGCAGCCCACAATACTTGGTTTCCTCCACTGACTTCATTTATTGTACTGAGTCTTCACTGTGTGCTGGCTTATGTGCTGTCACAAACACAAATGGGAGTTTTGGGGGTCGTAGCCTCAATGGCTGTTATGTCTTGTCTTTCATTTTCTATTAATTTCATTGGGTTTAGAAGTTTGATTTTTAAACTCAAGATTCTAGAAAGCTTGAAAATGATCTATAAGTTACTACTGCCGCTTATGGTGATGTCGTTCTTTTTATATTCTGTGCAGTTTTATTCTCTAGAGTCCAGTAGCAAGATGATAGAAATCATAACCACTTTTTTATCTGTAGGAGCAGGAGCCTCTATTTATTTTGCTCTCACTTATTTTTTAAAAGTGCCTGAGTGTCTTAAGTTTTTTCAAGGGCTAAAATCAAAGCTTTTTCCTCGTGCTCTTTAGTTACAGATTTCGCCTTCATCCAGTAATGGTTGAGCTGATCCAAAGACATATCTTGGATCTTTTTTTTATCCTTAAGGATAAAGTCGGACATAGAGTTATATCTGTTTTCAAACCTATCACTAGCCATTTTTAAAGCCATTTGAGGATCAAGTTTGAGGTGTCGGGCCACTTGAATCAGGGTGAGTATCACATCGCCCAGTTCATGTAATTGGTGGGGCCGGTTTTGGTCGTCGTTCAGATACTCCTTGAGCTCTTCGAGCTCTTCATCAAGCTTGCTCCAGACCTCGTTCACATTGGACCAGTCAAAATGCTCTCTATATTTTTCACCAATTTTAATGGCTCTTTTAATTTCATCCATAGCAATAGAGATAACCTAATTCACAAGCTCCGCATAGAGACTTCGCAGCTTTTCTCTAAGCGGGAGTTTTCTTGGTTAATTATGCATGCAGACAACCGAACTCAATTTGGTTAGACTTTGGATATGGACAAAAACAAAGAAACTCAGAAAAAAAGAACCCGGTATAAGGCTATAGACCCTCAGGGTAAATTCACGGGTTGGGTTAAGAAGCTCAATTTTGAGAGTTATTTTTTTGGTAAATCTTTTGCGCAATTGAACAAAGCCTTTTCTTTGGAAAGACTCCTGCACCTGACATTGTTTTCTGTGGTTTTGTCTGCCGTTATTTACTTTAAAGTGGGTACGACTCCTGATTACAAAATTGATGATATTGCCGTTAAGGATTTTACATCTCCAGCGAGTTTTGAGCTTGTGGATAAGGAGGCTACAGATCACAGCAAAAAGGAAGCTTTAAAAGGGGTCCTTCCTATATTTAACTTAAGTCATACCATTTACGATCAGGCTTTGGATCAAATTTTTACTAGTTTTAAGGAGGCTCAAAAAAACCCTGAAATGACTCGAGTTGAATTTGAAGAGTTATTAGGGGCTGAGTTAAAGTCTAGAGATTTTGAATGGCTCAAGAAATCTGAGTTTTCAGATGAAATTAGTCAAACTCTGAGACAAATTATCGAATATTGGGGGACACTCTATATTGCTAACCAACCTAAACAACACCTCACAAGAGGGCAAAATAAGTATATTGTATTTAGACCTTTCAAATCCTCGGGAGAAGAGGTTTTAGTCGACGAAAAACAAGTGATTGATATTAGATCTCTTGGTAATTTTGAATCTGTTGACGTTCAAATGTTAAAAAAATGGAGTGTCATCGACAAAAAAAGACTTTATAAAATCGCACTGAATTTCTTAAAACCCAATTTGGTCTTTGATTCTAATAAAACAGAAGCGACAAAAAAATTAATAGTTGAAAAAATCATTCCAACTGTAATCTCTGTGAAGAAAAATCATGTTGTGATCCCTGCCGGCACAGTGATACGCCAATCCCATGTGAATATTCTAGAGAAAATAAAAAAACTTCAACCCATGGACGGCAAGGGGGCTAGTTTTTTATTGGTGGCTCTGTTTCTTCTTTTTGTAAGTTTGATTTTATCTTCTTATGTTAAACATCTGGATTATTTTTTTAGTGGAGAAAGTTTTTTCACACCTGTACTTTTCGCAACTACACTTATTTCTGTTGTCATTTGGAAGCTGTTTTATTTTATTTCTTCAGCAAGTATGAATCAATTTTTTGCCCACAGTATCGAGTCTTTATCATTTGTTTTTGCCACCCCCTATGTTTTAGCCTCTATGATTGGGACTATGATTTTAAGATCTCCCTTAGTGCTGGGGCTTTATATATTATTTTCTTCTTTGGTCTTTGTTTTAGTATTACAGCCTGAGCAAAGCTTCAGTGTTTTTGTTGTGGTGTTTTTTACTGGACTGGTGGCAGCTCGAAAACTTTATGATTGTGAAACTAGAAGAGACATTTATATTGGAGGTGTTCATGCTGCTTTAACATCCACCTCATTACTCTTGATCTCTAGTCTTATATTTAACGAGTCATTACCCCATTTTCAATTATTTATACTTGCTATATGTTGTTTTTTTGGAGCTCTCTTTAGTTTACTTTTAAGTTTTGCCTTTATTCCACTTTTAGAAAACTTTTTCCAAGTGACTACAAACCTAAAACTCCTAGATCTTGCGAGTATGAATCACCCCATTTTGCAACAGCTCATTGTGAAGGCTCCCGGAACTTATCATCATTCTATGGTTGTCGGCAGTATGGTCGAAGCGGCCGCAAGAGACATCGGATTAAGAGCGCTATTGGGTAAGGTTATGGGGTATTTTCATGATATTGGAAAGCTAGAGCATGCGAGCTATTTTATTGAAAATCAAAAAAAATCAGAAAATCCTCATGATCATATTTCGCCTTATTTAAGCAAAACTATTATTATGGCTCATGTCAAAGATGGAGCTGAGATGGCCTTAAAGCATAATTTAGGAAAAGAAATTGTAGACGGAATTATGCAGCACCACGGCACTACCTGTATTCGTTATTTTTTTGAAAAAGCAAAAGATCTCAACGATCACGAACAAAAGTTAGATGATCAGGAATTTCGTTATGCAGGTCCTAAGCCACAGTTTAAGGAGTCGGCTCTGCTTATGATTGCTGACAGCATTGAGGCCGCAGCCAGAAGCATAGACCATCCTACGCCAGCAAAACTAAGCACACTCGTTGAGAAGATGGTGGAAAAAAAGTTTACCGATGGGCAGCTTGATGAGTGTAACTTAAGTTTTGAAGAGCTCTCCAAAATTAAATCAGCTTTTTACCGGATTATAGTGGGTGTTTATCATAGCCGGATCGAGTACCCAGAAGATGAGAAAGTTTCAGTAAAAAAAATTAGCCATGTTTAGGGACGCACTTCATGGATAAGAAAAAAACATTTGAACTTCAGTTTGTAGATGAACCTGTAGAACTGACCAACTCTAAAGTATTTTCAGAATTCACATCTTTTGTTTTTTTAGCTTTGAATGAAAAAGGTTTAGATTGTTCTGGAGAGCTCACCGCTGCATTTGTTTCCGATGAACAAATGGCCCAGTTTAACTTAGAGTATCGAGGAAAAAATAAAGTCACAGATGTTCTTAGCTTTGAAAGTCCTTTTGACGAGGGTTTTGGTGAGTTGGTTTTTTGCTTATCTCAAATAGAAAAGCAAGCAGTTTCAAACTCTTGGGATTGGGTTCAAGAATTCTGTTGGCTCTTCCTCCATGGTGTATTGCATCTCGTGGGTTACGATCATGAGGCTGACAAAGAGGCTGAACTCATGTTTAAGTTACAAGAGGATTTGTTTTTTGATTTTTTTAAAGGATAACTAAAATGTCTATTGCCACAAAAGGGCCACAGCTTAAGAAAACTATAGAAATTCTAGCTGAAAAGCTGGAAGTCCTACGGGGGTTTCTTTGACGTCGAAGCTAAGCAAAAAAAAATAGCCCAACTGGAAGATAAAGCCAGCCATCCCAAGTTTTGGGAAAATCCGATTGAGATGCAAAAGCTCAATATTGAAAAATCAGCTCTTGAAAAGGCTGTTGCCGATTTTACTAAGTCATATTCAAAATTAGAAGACTCCCGCACTCTCTATGAAATGTCTGTGGAAGCAGAAGATGAAGAGACTTTTTTAGAGGCCTCCAAAGAGGTTGAAGAGTTAGAGAGAACTCTTGAGCGTCTCGAGGTTCAAAAGCTTTTATCTGGTGAGACTGATGCTAACAGCAGTTATATGACTATTAACTCAGGAGCAGGGGGTACAGAAGCTTGTGACTGGGTGGAGATGCTATTTAGGATGTATTGCAGATATGCTGATCAACAAGAGTATAAATACGAAATCCTGGAGATGACAGAGGGCGAAGAGGCTGGGATTAAATCTGTGACGTTTTCGATCGAAGGATCGTACTCCTATGGTTATCTTAAAGCTGAGAATGGAGTTCATCGTTTGGTTCGTGTGAGCCCGTTTGATTCAAATAATAGGAGGCATACCAGTTTTGCTTCAGTATTTGTCTGGCCTGAAATAGATGATGATATCGATGTGGATATTAAGACTGAAGACTTAAGGGTGGATACTTATCGCGCTAGTGGGGCTGGTGGACAGCATGTGAATAAAACAGACTCTGCTATTAGAATTACCCATGTTCCAACAGGGACAGTGGTTCAGTGTCAAAAAGAACGAAGCCAACATGCTAATAGAGATCGCGCCATGAAAATGTTGGCAGCAGCAATATATGAGCTGGAAGTGCAAAAACGTTTAGAAGAAAAAAATGAGCAAGAAAAAACTAAAAAAATAAACGAATGGGGCAGCCAAATCAGATCCTACGTGCTTCATCCCTATAAAATGGTCAAAGACCATCGGACTCTACATGAATCTAGCAAGGCGGACCAGGTGTTAGATGGAGATATTCAACAATATATTGAGGCCTATCTTCGTTGGAGTCATGAGTCTTGAAACTTTTAATCAGTTTAAGCTTTAAGTTTTTATGGAAGAAGAGTTTTTGGGGAAACATTTCTACAATACTCTCTTTAGTGGGCCTTTGCTTAGGGAGTGTCTGCTTGATTGTGACACTTTCTCTTATTAATGGTTACGAGTATTCTCTGAAAAAATCGGTTTATGATGTTTCCGGGCATTTGATTGTTGATAAGTTAGGGCGACCCATTTTTGACAATCAAAAATTTAAAAATGAATTTAGTGAGGTTTTTGATCCTAAAGACATCGTGGAAGAGGTTCCTTTTGTGCTCCGAGAAGGACTGGTGGCAAAGGAAGGGCAGGTCCGTGGTGTTGTCTTGCAATTGCAAGCAGCAAGTAAAAGTGGGGCTTTGTTTTCTCGTCTGAATAAAAAAATTATAAAAGGCAAAAATCTTTCCACAGACCCAGAGTCTGAGAATGTGGGTATTTTGGTTGGGGCCGGTTTAGCTAAAAGCTTAAAGCTTGAGATTGGGGAGGTGTTTCCCTTTATCCTTCCATATGTGAGTGAAAGTGGGGATATTTCCAGAAAACTTCAAAAGTTTGAGTTGGTTGGAATTTTGGATCTGGGACAGCATGATTTAAACCATAGGTTTGTGTTTTCTGATTTAAATCCACTAGTTGAGTTTTCTGGATTTAGTTTAAATCAGTCCACAGGTGTCAGGTATTTTTTTAAGGATCCTAATAAAGCTCTTATTTATCAAAGCAAAATTCAAAAATTAAAGGGTTTCTTTAGTGCCAGGACTTGGAAAGATGCCCACAGAACTTTATTTCACGCTATTGAGTATGAAAAACAAATTTTATTTATTGTATTAAGTCTTATGCTTTTAATTGCCAGTTTTAACGCGGCTTCAAGTATGTTTTTGAATTTGATGAATCACACAAAGCAGTTTTCCTTGCTAAAATCCATAGGTTTATCTTCGTTTAAGGTCAATATAATTTGTTTAATTCAAGCTGTCATACTGGCAGCTGTGGGTTCGTTATTAGGTGTTGTTATTTCACTTGCAATCATCTCTGGATTGGGGGCGCTCCTTAAAGGGGGGTATATTATTCCACCTGTTGTTTATAAACTCAGTCAAATTAATTTAGTGGTAGAGTTTGGAGATGTGTTTTTAGTCTTTTTAATGAGTGTGTTTGTGGCTTTGCTGGCTTCAATCGGTCCTATAAGAATGGCATCCAAAATTAAACCAGTTGAAGGGCTTAAGTATGAGTGATTATTTATTAAAAGCAGAATCGATTTCAAAAAGTTACTTTTCAGACCATAGAAGACTTCCAGTATTAAACTCTGTAGATCTTACCATCCAAAAAGGAGAATCTGTTGTGATCACGGGGGAGTCCGGGGCAGGGAAAAGCACTTTGCTTCAAATTCTAGGGACTTTAGATACACCTACAGAAGGGAAGATCTACTTTGAAGATCAAAATCTGGCCACAATGGATGATTATCATTTGTCTCAGTTTAGAAATTTAAATTTAGGTTTTGTTTTTCAGTTTCATTATTTGTTAGAAGAGTTTACAGCTCTTGAGAATATTCTTTTGGCTTGGAAAATATCAGGACAAAACTTGGATTTAGGCCGCCAAAAGGCTCTAGGTTTGTTGTCTGAAGTTGGGCTTTTAGATCGAGCAGAGCATTACCCATCTCAAATGAGTGGGGGAGAGCAGCAACGAATTGCCATCTGTAGAGCTCTCGTAATGTCACCTAAGTTAGTTTTAGCGGATGAGCCCACAGGAAACCTCGATCATAACAATACGCATCAAGTAGCCGATTTAATGAAGTCACTAGTTCAAAATCACAATGCCAGCCTGATTGTTGTGACTCATGATTTACAGTTAGCTCAAACCTTTCCTAAGCACCTTCACCTGCGTGATGGGCGTTGGGCTCCACTTATAAGCTAGATCAACTTGCGATTTAATGAGGAGCAAGGTAAATTTTTGAAGTGCTCAAAAATTCTATAAATCTTCTATTCCGATAATTCCTGTGCTTTGTCGATTCTTCAGAGGTGAAAATGAAAACAGGCTTTTCAAATAAATTCAACACGTTGAGAGCCTCTACTGCTTGTCTTTTATTTCTGTTTTGGGCAGCCCCTAGTTTTGGAGCTCAAGTATTAGGAATTCAAATTCAAGGTGAGCTTCGTATTAAAAAAGAAGCCATTCTTGAGAAAGTGGGCACTCTTAAAAATTCTGAGCTTTCAGAGGCTCAAGTTCGAAAAGATATTTTAAGCATTCATGGTATGGGTTATTTTAAGTCTGTGAAGGCGGATCTCAGCAATTCTGGTGTTTTGACCTACATCGTTTCTGAAAGACCTGTCATTCAAAAGCTCAGTGTTTCTGGAAATTCAGAAATTGACGAGGAAGAGGTTCTTAATCTTTTAGGTTTAAAGTTATTTCAGATTTATGATGAGTCTCAATTGAAAATTGGGATGGGAGCTATAAAAAAGAAATATGAAGAAGAAGGTTTTTTTCTGGCGGAAACTCTTTATGAAACAGAGTCATTACAAGAGCCCAAGAACTCTATTCATCTTAAGATAAAAATTGTAGAAAACAGAAAAATTAAAGTGAAAAGAATTTCAATTTTAGGGAATAAAAAGCTCAGCGATGAAAAAGTAAAAAAAGTTCTCATGCTCAAACCTGCTGGTTTTTTTGGAACCGGGGGAACCTTTAGAGCTGATATTCTTAAAAGAGATCAAGAGATGATACGTCTCTTGTATTTGAACGAAGCCTTCGCAAAAGTGAAGGTTGCTGAACCCCTAGTCTCTATGACTCCAGATAAGTCTTCCATTGAAGTGAGCTTTAGAGTGGAAGAGGGCGATCGCTATCAGATTGGAGAAGTGAGCTTCTCGGGAGAATTTCCAGAGGACAATGAGGTTTTATTAGAAGAAATCACAGTGGATGACCAGGAGTTCTTTTCTCAGGCGCAAATTATAAAAGATATTGATAAATTGAAAACTTTTTATGGCGATCAGAGTTATGCTTATGTGAACATTTCTCCAAGACCTCGTTTTAATGGTGATGATAAGACTGTGGATCTCAATTTCTTTATTGAGCGAGGTCCTGAGATTTCAGTAGGCCGAATAGATATCATTGGAAATACGAAAACCCATGACAAGGTGATCCGGAGACAACTCAAACTCTTTGAATCAGAATCTTATAATAGGACTCATGAAGTTCAGTCTTTAGCCAAACTCAAGCGTTTAGGTTATTTTGAAAATGTTGAGCTTCAGAAGTTAAGCTCTGCTGAATCTAGTGACGTTATGGACCTCAATGTGCTCGTGGCGGAACGAAGTACAGGACAAATAAATGCGGGGGCAGGCTATGGTGGGCTATCAGGGTTTTCTCTTCAAGGTTCCATCAGTGAAGCCAACGCATTAGGGCGAGGGGAAAGCCTTTCCGCAAATATAAACTGGTCCACCAAACATCAAAAGCTTTTTGCGATCAATTATACTGAGCCTTATTTTTTAGATACTCCGTGGAGTCTCGGGTTTGATTTATATAGAAGCTTAAGACGCTTTCCAGATTTTGATGAAGATCGTTGGGGGGGCTCTGTTCGAGTAGGTCGACGTTTTTATGATCATTGGAATGTGGTTGGGCGATATCGTTTGGACCATGTCAGTTTAGATTTGGGAGCTAACCCAGATCGTTCCCTTTATCCTGTTGTTTTAGAAAAAGAGGCTGAGGGTTTTGTCAGTGCGGCCAAAGCAACAATTTCTTACGATACAAGAGATGATCAAATTTTTCCTACAGATGGAATTTACAGCAGTGTTGAGTTTGAGTACGCAGGTTTAGGTGGAAACATAGGTTATACTGAAGCCAGCTTTAACTTTCGATTCTACCAACCCTTATATAAAAGCCTGACCTGGAGAAATAATATCACCTACTCTATATTGGGGGATAACTTCTCGGGTGACTCAGCACCCATCAATGAGCTTTATCGTTTAGGTGGAGTAGATAGCCTTAGAGGGCATGATTATTTTTCAGTTTCAAAAAGGAAATTTTCACAACAAAGATTCAATCAGATTATCCCTACGGCTAATGCCACAACAAAAGCCATGAAAGCCTTTGGTGGGCTACAGCAATACTACTTTAATTCTGAGCTAGAGTGGTTCTTAGTTCGAGAAGCTAAAATTAAAGGTGTGGTTTTTTATGATGTGGGATATGCTGATGATCGATTTAACTTTGATGAGCTCAGATCCAGTGTTGGTTTTGGAGTGCGTTGGTATTCTCCATTTGGTCCATTAAGGCTTGAGATTGGATTTCCCATCAACCCGAACAAAGATTTGGGTGAGAAGTCATCAGATTTTGAGTTGGCCATTAAAGGAACTTTTTAAACTTTTTTTTAATATAATATTATTTACAAGGAGCAAATATGAAATATTTATTTTTAACACTACTCATGACTTTAAGTGCCCCAAGCTTTGGTGCTTCTGCTACTAAAATTGCAGTCATCGATATGCAATCAGCCATTAAATCTACTAAAAAAGGCCGTTCTGCTGCGAAGACACTGGAAAAATTTGCAAAAGCTGAAAGAGAAGCCATAGAGAAGATTGGTAAAGGTTTAGAGGCCAAGCAAAAACAATTTCTAGCTGATCAAAAAGTACTCAAGCCCCAAGCGCTACAAAAAAAATATGCTGGGATGGAAAAGAAGTTTATGGAATTTAGTCAGAAACAAAAAATGTTTTCAGCCGTGATCGGGAAGAAAGAGCGTGAGCTCCTAGCCCCTATCGTTGAGGGGCTTCAAAGATCTGCGAAAAAAGTAGCTGAGAAAAAAGGTTACGATTTTGTGATGGATAAATCGGCTATGATATATTTTAACCCTAAATTTGATCTCACAAATGAAGTTGTTAAAAGTTTTGGTGGCTAAAATATAGAGGATTTTTGTTTTTATGAGCATATTACATATTGAGGACATTAAAAAAATACTTCCTCATCGATATCCCTTTTTGCTAATAGATAGAGTGACTTTTTTGTCTCCCTTTGGCGATGTTTCAGCAAATAGGGAAGGTAGAGAAGCTATTGGATTAAAAAACATCACTTTTAATGAGCCTCAGTTTACAGGTCACTTTCCTCATCAGGCTGTCATGCCTGGAGTCTTGTTGTTAGAAGCCATGGCTCAAATGGGGGCTTTAGCTAACTACCACCCTGATGACGCTGAAATGGATTATATGATTGGTGGGGTTGAGAATGTAAAATTCAGAAAGCCGGTTGTCCCTGGTGATCAGGTGATTCTTAAGGCTAAAATTCATAAAGACCGCGGGCGAATGAAAAAGATTTTTTGTAAAGCAGAAGTGGATGGAGAACTTGTTTCTCAGGCTGATGTTCTTGCTGTCTCCAGTGTGCGCCCTAAGGATGTCACATGATTCACCCCAGTGCTATCGTTTCTGCTGAGGCGAAAATCCACGAAGAGGCTCATGTTGGGCCATTTTGTGTTATTCATGGTGAGGTCGAAATTGGCAAAGGAACTCGGCTTTTGAACCATGTTACTGTGGGAAATGATTTTGGTTCCGTCTCTATTGGAAGCCATAACCTCATTTATCCTGGTGCTTATGTTGGTGCCTGCCCACAAGACTTAAAATATAATAATGAAAAGACTGAGCTGATTATTGGTGATTCAAATACCTTTCGCGAATGTGTCACTATCAATTCAGGCACTGTGACAGGTGGAGGAAAGACTCTCATTGGCGATCATAACCTTTTGATGGCTTATGTGCATATCGCCCACGATTGTGTGTTGAGAAATCATATCGTGATAGCAAATTCAACAAATCTGGCCGGCCATGTGGAAATTCAAGACCATGTTAAAATTGGTGGAGACTGTAATGTCATCCAATTTGCAAGGATGGGGGCACATTCTTATGTCGCTGGATCTGCTAATGTGAGAAAAGACATACTGCCCTTTTCGATTGCTAAAGGCTCGGATGATGCAGTTTCAGTTATCGTAAATAAAATAGGTTTAGAGCGTTTAGGCTGGGAGTCGGATCGAGTAGATCAGATATACAAAGCCATGAGATACTTAATTAAAACTAAACTTCCTTTGACAGAAAGACTTGTTGTCTTAAAAAAGGACTTCCAAGTCAATGCAGATGTAAAATTTCTTGTAGATTTTATTGAAACGGCAGAAAGAGGCGTAGCTCTTTAAGGAAGACTCTTTTTATGTCTCTAGAAAGAAAACCTATCTTAATGGTGACGGCTGAAGCTTCGAGTTATCCTTACGCCCAAGATCTTATTTCAAAATTTCACAAGCTCTACCCTAATCAGAACTTTGTGGGTATTTTTCCAAAAGAATTTAAAAGCGAAAGACTGGATATTTGGTCTGATGCTCGTGAGCTCAGTGTTATGGGTGGAGTTGAAGTACTTAAAAAGATTTTTACTATTCGAAAAGCATTCAAAAAAATTTTAAATAAAATTGATCAAGGAGATTACAAAAAAGCTATTCTGCTAGACTACAGCGGTTTTAATTTAAGGCTCGCAAGGGAGCTCAAGAAAAGAAATATCAAAGTGATTTATTATATTTCTCCTAAAATTTGGGCCTGGAATGAAAAGAGAATTAAAAAGATTAAACAATACGTCGATCACATGTGTGTAGTTCATCCTTTTGAGGTTTCTTTTTATCAAGACCGAGGCTATACCCCTGTCACATATGTGGGGCACCCTTTGTACAAGAGTTACCAAGCTTATTTAGGTCAATTTAAAGATGCTATGGCAGTAAAAAAGAGTTATGGGATCCTGGAGCAGGAGAAAGTCCTAGGTTTGATGCCAGGAAGCCGAAAA
This sequence comes from uncultured Bdellovibrionales bacterium, assembly GCA_937936325.1. GTDB lineage: Bacteria > Bdellovibrionota > Bdellovibrionia > Bdellovibrionales > UBA1609 > CALGWV01. The sequence goes on from CALGWV010000042.1 coordinate 27,719, forward strand.
TCGGAAATTGAAAAATTGTTACCTGAACTCCTAAAGACAGCTCAGAGCTTAATTCGGGAAAAACCAAGCTTAAAGCCCATTGTTTTATGCTCTTCCCTCGAGTCGGTGAAGCTGTGTCAAAAAATAATGCGAGAAGAAGATATTGAGTTTCAATGGGTTTGTGCTCACCCCTGGGAAATGATTTCTTTATGCGACATGCTTATTGTGGCTTCAGGGACTGCGACTCTCCAAGTAGGTTTGATGAAGAAACCTATGTTAATAGTATACAAAATGAACGCAATCTCTGCTTTTTTAGCTCAGCGCTTTGTGAAAATTAAGAATTTCGGTCTTGTGAATATTATTTTGCAGAAGACAGTGGCTCCGGAGTTTTTTCAAAGTCGAGTTGAAGTTTCAAAGTTAGTACAAGAAGCCCAAAGACAGTTCTTTAATGAAGAAATCAGGCGAGCACAAATTGTCGAGTACGAAAAACTACCACAATTGTTTGATGATAAATGCCCATCGGCTGAAGTGATCAAACTAGTGGAGTCTTATTGAATGAAATATTTAAGGATTATACTTTGGCCTCTGAGCCCTTTTTTTTATATCAGCATCAAACTAAGAAACTATTTTTATCACGTTGGAGTTTTTCCATCAGAGTCCGTCAGCTGTCCAGTTATTTCAATAGGGAACTTAAGCTCAGGTGGATCAGGAAAAACGCCCATGACCTTGATGACCTGGAAGTTACTAGGTCATCAAGGGATTAAAGTTTTGTCACGAGGTTATGGAGGGAAGCATCTAAAGAAATCCACTGAACCCAAGCTTGTTCGTGCTGAAGAAGGTCCCAGATTTTATGGTGATGAGCCCTATGTATTTTATAAAAACGGAATTGATGTAGTTGTAGGGCCCCAGAGGCTTACATCTGCTCAGTGGGCTTTAAACTATTTAAAGGATACCACAGGATTACTTTTAGACGATGGTTTTCAACACCGTAAGATTCAAAGAGATTTGGATATTGTTCTCATTGATGTGAGCACCTCAGCTATAGACCATTGGTTGTTCCCCCTGGGGCTTGCTAGAGAAACAAAATCAGCTTTAAAAAGAGCACATGTACTTGTCTTTACACGTTGTGATTTAATTGCTTTTGAAGAGTTAAAAAATTGGGTAGAATCTTATAGTATTGATTTTCCTCATTTAAAAATTTTTAAATGCAACCAAAAACTACTTCAGCCTAGAAATTTGAATGAGACATTTAAAAGTAATAAATCCTGTGAGTATAATTTAATTTCGGGAGTGGCAAAGCCTTTTCAATTTGAAAAAATGGCGAATCAATTTTTCAAAGAAAAAAGTTTGAAATTTAATAAACATTATATTTTTAAAGACCATTTTGATTTTAGTAAAATCAACAGTTTGAATTCTGAGGAAATTTATTTCTGTACAGAAAAAGATTTTTATAAAATCATTGAACAATATCCTAAGTTAAATTTATTTTTCTTTCCTTTGGAATTTGAATTTCAGAATAACTTTGAGAAAGAAGCTTATACGCAATTACTGAAAGACTTCTTTTAAGTTTTGACTTGGCTTTCGTCTGGTTGCAGTTGTGCCAAGTTTAATTCAAAACACCTATAGTCCTACATGAGTATCTTCATCGGGTCAGAATGGGATATCATTATAATTAAATTAGGGGATTAGAGTTTATGTCACGAAATCATTATTTAATTGTAGTCATCTTTTTTGCTTCTTTATCATCATGTAAATCTTTAAAAACACAGAGTCCTAAGGTTTCAGAAGTTTCAGTGATTTCTCAAGAAGAAGGTGAATCTAAACTGGAATCGAAAGTGAATGATGAAGTTATTAGCCAAGCGCCTGATCTGGTGATTCCTCAAATACCCAAAACAAAACTAGAAACACCGTCAATAGCTATTGATACTCAGCCCATGCATCCAACTGTTGTACCACCTCCATCAGTTCAAAAGAAAGTCACTCAGAAGCCTGAGATAGAAAAAAATATAATTCAAAAATCAGTAAAGTCAGTAGCAATAACAAAGGCTCTTCCTGAAGTCCCTAAAGTGATTGATAGTGAGGTGGTAAAACCACCTCAGCCGCCGGCACTACCTACTTTGCCGTTCATCCAGGGAGAAGAGATTGAGTTAGCAGTAAGCTATATTGGTGTTGAGGCCGGTAGGCTTAATTTTAAGGTGAATGGAAAGCGCCAATACAATGGTGTTCCTGTCATAAGCTTTCAAGTAGATGCTAAATCTAGTGGACTGTTCTCGCTATTTTACCGTGTACAAAGTGTTGTGAAATCATTGTGGGACCCTGTGAAAAAGCGCCCCATGTCTACTGTAATTCTAGGGGATGAGACGGGTTTTGATCGAAATATCAGGACGAGCTATGATTGGTCTACTTCTCAAGCGAGATATACGGATTTTTCCTATGATAAGAAAAAAAAGAGAAAAGATAAGGTAGATAAAACCTGGAAGGTCACCTCTCCAATACAAGATTTTGTATCGAGTCTCTATCACGCCAGGTCTTTAAAGCTAGAGCCTGGTGAGACTCATCATTTTAAAGTGGCTGCTGAGGGAAAAACGGTGGATCTGACTTTAAAAGTGATTCGTCGTGAAAAGATCAGAACTTCAATTGGTAAATTTGATGCACTTGTTGTGCATCCCTATTTTAAAAAGAAAGGCAATTTCAGCCAAGCTGGTCTTCTACAGGTGTGGATCAGCGATGATGAAAAAAAGATTCCATTGAGGTTTAAGGGCAAACTTAACTTTGGCAGCATGTATGCCAAAGTTAAGTCTTACAAAGCCAAATAGCTATTTCACACCTAAGGCTTAGGCTTTTTTATTCAATTTTTAAAGTCTTAGGTAAGCATCAAATAGGCTTGAGTCAAGAACGCTAAACTTGCTTGTCATCGAATTTAAAAAATCAAAGTTCGACAGTCGTGGGTTTGTATTAGAAAAAATCACTCTAGTCTCTCCATTGTCTAGGTCTATCAGCTTAATTATTGCAATTTCTGATAAAAGCATTTTGTCCAGTGCCGTTTGGTCCAGGTTGTTACCAAATTTTACACTGAAAATTGGAGCTATGAGAAAAGGCTTTGCCTCTGAATTAGAGCTTAAATATCCTTTCCAATCTCGTTGAGCTAAAATACCAGAGTGAATGTAGCCAGGAGTGGCTTTAAACTTTCTATCTGCAAGTAGCTTCAGTTCATTTTCTGAGCAAAAGCCAGGGTTTTTAATAACTACATACCCAGATTCGCGGATAAGTGGCGAGGAAAAACCCATCAAACATGCTTCAGCAGTGTCTAGCGCAGAAATTTTCTCTTGAATCGTACTCACCTGTACGGTGAAAGAGAACATTTTGAGCACGACGCTGGGGGAGGACGTTTCATGGGTTTTTACCGCCGCTTATCCGCGGATCTGGGT
>CALGWV010000043.1 GCA_937936325.1 uncultured Bdellovibrionales bacterium
TGGGGTGTCAAAGTCTACAGTTTCGGCTTTATGCTCGGCCTGGGAAAAGGAGTTTTCAGATTTTAACCAAAGACTTATTACAGAAGAATTTATTTATATATGGGTTGATGGAGTTTACGTAAAGTCCCGCCTTGGAGATGATAAGAAGTGTTGTTTGCTCACTATTATGGGAGTGACAGCAAGTGGTGAGAAGCGCTTGTTAGCAGTGCAGAGTGGTTTTAGAGAGTCTAAAGAGACTTGGAAGGAGTTGCTGAGAGATCTTCTCAGCAGAGGTTTTAAAGCTCCGATGCTAGCGGTAGCTGATGGTGCCTTGGGGTTTTGGGCTGCGCTCAGTGAGTTTGAGGAGTTCTCTAAGACGAAGCCCCAACGCTGTTGGGTGCATAAGATTAGAAACGTATTGTCGAAGCTTCCAGCTTCGGTACAAACCCAAGCTAAAGAGATGCTCGATGACATGATGAGAGCAGAGACAGAAGCGTCAGCTGAAAAAGCTAAAAAGAATTTTAAAAGCCGTTACGAAATAAAATATCCCAAAGCCATGGAATGTTTGAATAAAGATTGGAAAGAGCTCACTTCATTTTTTAGTTTTCCAGCAGGTCATTGGGTGAGCATACGAACAACGAATCCGTTGGAGTCAAACTTTGCCTCGGTGAAGCTCAGGACGAAATCCACACGTGGATCTGGGAGTTTAAACATGGCAGCAGCTTTAGCGTTTAAACTTCTAGAGTCTTGTGAGAAAAAGTGGAGAAAAATAAAATATCATAAAGATATTGAGCACCTAAAAAACGGGGTTGAAATTAAAGATGGTATCGTGGTAAAAACATCAACAATTGATGCTCAGGATACTGCCGCTTAAAACTTCAAATCCACAACTTTTTGGAATAACTCAGGTAAACAAGAGAAATTGGCGGAGGAAGGGGGATTCGAACCCCCGGTACGGCCATTAGCCGCACGACGGATTAGCAATCCGCTGGTTTCAGCCACTCACCCATTCCTCCGCAAGCTTTGAAATCTAAAGATGCCAAAGTCTGTTCTAATTGGCAATACATTTTAGAGGTTGAGAAGGATTAAGTGTAGAGCTCAGGGAATAGATCTCTTTCTACAGACTCGATGCCTATATGAAGAATTTTGATATGCATTTCTTGGATTCTCTCTGAAGTGTCAGCGGGTATAATCAGGCAGTCATCAGCCAAGTCTTTGGCGGCCCCTCCGTCTTTTCCTAAAAGGGCAAAAGATTTAATTTCGAGCTTTTTGGCTTCGGTTAAAACTTTTAAAATATTGGGGGACTGACCACTTGTAGATAGAACCACTAAGCCATCATCACTTTTTCCTAAGGCCTGAAGTTGTCTTGAAAATATATGTTCAAATCCATAGTCATTGGAGACGCAGGTTGTGTGTGTCCCTTCTCCAAGAGCAAGGGCGCCCAGGGCCGGTCTGGATTTTTTATAACGACCTGTGAGCTCCTCTGCAAAATGTAAAGCGTCGCAGTGCGAGCCTCCGTTGCCACAAGAAAACAGATTTTTTTTATTTTTATAAGTTTGAATTAAAAAATCACTAAAGTGGGAGCACTTATCTATGAAGTGAGAGTCACTTAGACACTTATCTAAAACTAATTTTGCGGACTCAAGTTGATTTTTAAAAAATTTTTGATGACTCATCTCATAAACTTAAAGTGGAATGAGAGGACTATCAAGCCTCTATAGGCTTAAAAATGTCTAGATTCCACTTTGAAATTGGCTCAGGCGGAGGGACTCGAACCCCCGACAAGGTGATTAACAGTCACCTGCTCTACCAACTGAGCTACGCCTGATTAGTGGAGCTAACTATAATCTTTTATATATATCTTTCTGTCAAAATAAAAATAGACTTGATCCAGAGAGGCATTCTAATTTTTAAAACTATCTTGTGGCTGGGATGAACAATTGGGGAGTTTTTGGTCTTGCATCAAATTTAGATTTGATGCTAAGGACACCATAAAGTGCTATCCCAAGTATTAAGACTCTAAAGACCCAACTGTATTTTTGTGTCCAATTTTTTAAGTTTTCCATAAAGCACCTCAAGTTGTTTATAAATATTGATTGTAGAAATAGGGTCTCCCACTTGAGCCTGAAGTGGAGGAGATTTTGGAAAAATGGCGATATTTCTTTCTGATTCTGGCGCCCGCGCCAGAATATCGACAAGGTGTTTGAATTTTTCAGCATTTAAAAAAACTTCAAGATCTGGCTTTGATCCAATTCGGAGCTGATAAAGAGGTTCTCCAAGTTTAATTATAAGTTCATTTTCATCAACAGGAGTGGGGTAGTTCAGAATTACAGATTGAGCTGAGTCATTATTAGAGGTGATCTCTCGGATTTTATAAAAGCCCTCTGGAAGGCGTCCATCATTATTATAGACTTTTCTTCCAGGAGTGGAGTTCAGAGAATGTATATCTAAATGCCCAATAAGACCTCGAGGAGACCAAAACTCGATTTGAGAGCTTTGCTTAAAGATAAGAACCCAAATAAACTCAAATTTTTCATCTGGCTGTAGCAACCATCCTTGAGAGTGCATCTGTTGCCCGAGTTCGGAGGAAGGCGAAATAGAAAACGAACCACTAGATTGAGGACTAAAGACCCTTGGGAGGAATTTTAAGAAAAAAAACAAACCCACAGCAAATACTAAAACTAAAACGATTTTTAAGATGGGCGGAATTTTTAAGAATGTCATGGAGTCCTAATTATAACCCCAATTCTGAATTATTCTAAGCTCTCGGGGGAAAAGGGATTGCCAAGGATCCAAAAATTATATAACAATAAAGACCAAATTAGCGCTCGTAGCTCAGCTGGATAGAGTACTTGACTACGAATCAAGTGGTCGGAGGTTCGAATCCTTCCGAGCGCGCCATTTTAAAAAAAATAAACTAAAGATGAGAAAAGTAAAAGTAGTCCAGCCATTGGCTGGTGAGGCCCCCGGACGGGGCCGAAAGACTTTTGCTGTGGTCAGGCGGAAGAGGAGCGTGAAGCGAGTCGAGCGCTTGACCGAATCCTTCCGAGCGCGCCATTTTTAAGCAAAAAAAAACGACGGAGCAAAATGCCCCATCGTTTTTATCGAATCTATAAAAATTCTATTTTTTATTTATCGTGACTCATGAAAGACTTCCAAACTATTCCGGCAAGAGCGGCACCAATAAATGGAGCGATCCAGAAAACAGGAAGTTGCATAAGGTATTCGCTTCCAGCAAAGATAGCTTGTGATGTACTACGAGCTGGGTTTACAGAAGTGTTTGTCACAGGAATTGAGATCAAGTGAATCAAAGTTAAACATAAACCAATAGCTAAGCCCGCCATTTGTGGAGCTGCATTTTTTGCTGTGACGCCAAGAATGACGAAAAGAAAAAAGAAGGTCATTACTATTTCAGTTAAAACAGCAGCAAAGAAGTTGTAGTTCTGAGGAGATAAAGCTCCATAACCGTTAGCTGCAAATCCGCCAACATCATTTCCACCATTTGTAAAAATAACATAAAGAACGAAGGCACCAAAAATAGCTCCTAAAACCTGAGACGCGATATAGCCTGGAAGCTCAGAAAAAGAAAATCGTCCGCCCATTGCCAAACCTAGACTAACAGCCGGGTTCAAATGACAACCAGATATAGGACCGATGGCATAAGCCATTGTGACTACTGTTAAACCAAATGCCAGTGAAACTCCCATGAAACCTATTCCAACCTCAGGAATACCTGCAGCAAAGATAGCGCTTCCGCAACCACCAATGACTAACCATGACGTTCCAATAAATTCTGCTACTAACTTTTTCATATATCCTCCTTAAAAGGTAAATTAAATTATAGATAGACAACTTTAATAGTATTTGAAAATAAATATTATTTGTCACTAAAAAATATATTTTTAGGGCATGCCAGAATGGATTTGGAACGTATTTGCACGTGATTTTGATATTAAAGTTGTTTAAGCTTCGGTATGGATTTTAAAAAACATATTAAAGAAACTCCGGATTTTCCCAAAAAAGGAATTTTATTTAGAGATTTTGCTCCTTTATTAAGGGATCATTTTCAGACAAGCATTCATGCGCTTGCTGAGCTTTATACACAAGAGCAATGGAGTCAGGTCGATTGTGTGGCTGGTGTAGACTCAAGAGGCTTTATACTAGCTGCAGGCTTGGCTTTTTATAAACAAAAAAACTTTATTCCAGTTCGCAAATCTGGAAAACTTCCGCCACCAGTTCAAAAAGTAAAATACGACTTAGAGTACGGAGAAGATGCTCTGGAGATGAGCCCGGGTAAAGGCTCTGTTCTCCTCATAGATGATGTGTTGGCTACAGGGGGCACTCTCAAAGCAGCTTTAGAGCTTTGTGAAAAATCTGGCTTTAAAGTTGTAGACATAGGTTGTTTTATTAATCTGAGTTATTTAAACAATTTGACCTGGAATTCGCGCCCCATCAAAGCAGTCATTGAATATGAAAAATAAAACACTTATCGTTATGGCCCTTAAAGAAGAGGCCAAATCCTACTTCAACGATTATAAAATTTTATTTACAGGGGTAGGTAAGATCAATGCGACTTACAAGTTTGTAGAAGAAATCCAAAAAAACAAACCAGAGCATATCATTAACTTAGGCTCTGCAGGCAGTCCGTTTTTTAAAGCGGGGAGTGTGGTGAATGCCACAAAGTTCATACAAAGAGATATGGATGTTCAAGCTTTAGGTTTTGCCCAATATCAAACCCCCTATGAGCCTGGTTCTGAATTAGTGAAGTACGGTGAAAGATATTCAAGTTATCAAGAGGCTATATGTGGAACTGGAGATTCTTTTGATACTTCTGGACACCATGATCAGTATAATGTTGTAGATATGGAAGCTTTTGCCTTAGCTAAGATTTCTAAAGTTGAGGGACTCAAATTCAGCTGCTTGAAATTTATATCTGATGGAGCAGATGGTGCTGCTCACAAGGACTGGTCTTTAGCCCTGGAGGACGGAGCTCAAAAGCTCTCTCAAGCTTTAAAAAAGATTTTAGAATAATATCCAGATCCACGGACCTGGATTACAAGTCGAATTAAAATAGAGGCTACCTAGTTCAAGCTCGACTTATTTCATATCAATCTTTTTCTTCATTTGCATGCTTGCACTTTACATTATCGTGAGCCGATGTTTTCCTTTGCACTGATTCATATTCATCAATTCCTGATGATCTACAATTCGGCATCTTGCTTTTAAATTTGCTTGAAAGTTTAGCGCTTTAAGCATATTGAGCCTCTTTATAACCCCAAAAACCTATGTTTTCTATCTTGAGTTTTCTAACTTTAGTCCGATAAGTTATACTGTAATAGGCACCTCTTACATGACTTGAAGATTTGCTTGTCTGCAACCATATATCGTGAGGTTTATGTTAATAGATTCGAAAACTCATTTTAGACAACTTGTTTCTGACTCGTCTCGGTCCTTAAAAATGTCATTGGCTTTGCCTGTGCAAAGTTATTTGGTGAATTTGCTCTGCCAGTTTATTTCCACTGAGCAATTATTTGATTCTTCTACAAAAAATCATAGTTTGCTTTATCTGTCAGAATCTTGGACTCAAGCTCAAAACGAATCTACTGAAATACAAAAGAGAATTAAGCTACAAAAAGTGGGAGATGCGGCTCTTTATTTTTCAGGGTTTTTTTCGTCTACTTTGATAAATAAACTGATTGATCTGGATTATTATATTTATTACGGGTCTTCTGCATATAGGACTCTTGCAGATCGCTCTCGAAACAAAGAGACAAAAGATATTTATAAAAAATTAGATTCTAAATTTAGAAACTATATGGAATTATTGGCACATATTTCGTATTCATGTCTTGAATCCAGTGATGACGATAAGATCTTTACACTTTTAGAAATTTATAAAAAAACACACTCTAAGTGGGCTGCACAGAAATTGATTGAAAAGGGAATAGACATTAAGAGTATAGAAAAATCAAAGGCCTCTTAAATTTTAATGTCATCTCAGGAAGACAGTCTTCCTTCATACCTATTTATACCAAGGTAAAAATCCAAATTAAAAAATTATCGACAAAAGACAGAGATTAAAGGATACTTTCAGCAATTATGTTTAATCTTGGTGTATTTGAGATACTTATCTTATTAGTCTTGGCCTTAGTATTTGTGGGGCCAGAAAAACTTCCTGAACTGGCTCGAACAGTGGCCCGTTTATTAAATGAGCTTCGTCACGCCACAGATGATATCACTCGCTCAGTACTTGATGCTAAGCCCTCAAATCCTTTTGATAAGGACACACTTCTTGGTGAACTAGATTTAGACAAAGCATCTACAGAAGCAAAAACAGAAAAAAAATTGGAGTCAGAATATGGCGACTCCTGAAAGTATAAACTCTGATGGGGAGTTAGAAGAGATCAGCTTGGTCGATCATCTTGTTGAGCTTAGAAAACGTGTTATTTATATCGTCGCTGGAGTTGCTTTAGGGGCTATTGTCTCTTGGTTTTATAAAGAAGCCATTTTTGATCTTATTAGAAGTCCAATCTCACCTTATCTTAAAGATTCCAATGGCGGGCTCATCTATACAAGCCCCATGGAAAACTTCATGGCTTATATAAAAATGAGTGCTCTTTCTGGTTTAATTATAAGTTGCCCTTTTTGGCTTTATCATTTGTGGAAGTTTATTGCACCTGCACTTTATAAAGATGAAAAAAAATATGCAGTGGGTTTTATTACTTTAGGGAGTTGCCTTTTTGCAGGTGGAGTCAGCTTCGTTTACTTTGTAGTTTATCCTATTGCATTTGAGTTTTTACTCAGCTTTGGGCGAGGGCAAGATCAGGCTCTCATTAAGGTGAGTGAGTATCTATCATTTTTCTTAAACACCACACTCTTGTTTGGTCTTGCTTTTGAGATGCCTCTTATACTTTCCATTCTGGGAGTCATGGGTGTGATTGATCGTAAGTTCCTAGTTAAAAATAGAAGATATGCCATTATGGTTTTAGCCTTAACCTCAGCCGTGATGACACCGCCGGATCCGGCGAGCATGCTTTTGATGATGCTGCCGATGCTTTTGCTCTATGAGCTTTCAATTATTTTGGTGGGACTTCTTGGTGAGAAGAAAACTTAAATATCTAACGAGCTGCTTTTAAAGCCCGTTACTGCTAAAGAAGACATTTTTTGTGAAGTTCGCTTTTTGTGTATTAAGATCACCTACCCAGCCAATAAATTTTGCTTGAACATTAAAGGTGCTGCTGACACCAATGGGCAAGTCTGCAAATCCAGTGAAATAATAATATAAGTCTAATGTAGAATTCAAGCTATTTGAACCATTTAGTAAAACACCAGAAGTATCGGTATGGGTAAGAGTATTTCCTCCCGCAAGAACTTCAGCGATAAAAGGACGCGCGGCTAGTTTAAATGTAGGTATGCCTGAAGCGGATGCTGTCGATGGATCATAATAAATAAACTGACCTGGATCCATATATGTTGTTGTAAAGGTGCCACCTCCGGTGATTTTGAATTCAGCAGCAACAAGAGTAATGGCCTCTGAAGAGGAGTTTGTAAAACCAATTTTAAAAACCATATTAGGTGATGCTAGCTCTACTTCTTCAATGGTGGGCTGACCATCAACAAAAGTTTCTACATACAATGTCCTTGGGGCATTCAAAACAAGCACAGGATCTGGGATGATCGAAACTTCGACTTGAGAAGCTAGACCGCTTTCTTTTGAGCAAGAAAGTGAGAAGACCAAGGAAGAAAGCAGAATGAGTTTTAACATAGGTCTATTGTCTCAGGGTTATGGAGCAAATCTAAATTTTTATAAGAAAATTGTTTCAAATATAGACATAAATCGAGAAAAATTTACACTTTTCTTTATAGAACCCTTCAGTTGTATTTGAAACAGGACTTGCGTATGTCTCTCAATACGAAGAGAATAATGTAAATGGCTGTTTTTGACAGTTCTATTTTAAACTTCTGCACGAAGAGACTTCCAAATTTGAGTGTGGATTAAAATATAATTAAAGGAGATAAACATGGCTGAAGTTTTAGTTGTGAGTAGCAAGGTTAAGAAATTCATTAAAGAGTGTGGTTGCAATACATCCGGAGAAACGATTCAAGTTTTGAGTGCTGCAATTGAAAAGTTATGTAAGCGTGGGGCTGAAGCCGCTCAATCTGATGGTCGTAAAACAGTCATGGCAAGAGATATCATCATCGACCATCTTTAATATTTTAAAAAAACTATTCTAGTTTGATAAAAAAACCTGCACTTTTGCGGGTTTTTTTTGTTTTGGATAATGAAGAACTTAAGTTGGCTTAATCAGCATTAAATGAGCTTTTGAAGCTGCTCTAAACTCAATATTTCTAACTTTAATTCTTGAGCTTTTTTAAGCTTGGACCCGGGCTTTTCGCCGCAAACCAAATAATTTACTTTTTTTGTGACGGAAGACTTCACTAGACCTCCATTTGAAAGAATCAAATTTGAGATTTCGCTTCTGGATTTTTCAAACTGCCCCGTAATTACAAATGATTTATCTAAAAGAGAAAGGTTTTTCGTGTCTGGTTTTAAGTTAGTGATAGTAAGAATTTGTGAGAGCTTCATAACCTCAGATTTTAATTCAGAATTATTAATAAGACTCCAGAAAGCCTCGGCAGCTTTAGGGCCAATATCATGGATGTTTTCTAATTGCTCTTGGGTAGTTTCAAGTAAGCTCTCAAGATTGTCATAGTTTTTAGCCAATGTTCTGGCTCCTTGCTCGCCAATATGTCGGAGTCCCAGTGCAAAAAGAAATTTTTCTAAAGAAACCTCTTTGCTTTCTTGTATCGATGAAATTAAATTTTCGGCAGATTTGTCCCCCATTCTTTCAAGCTTGAGGAGTTGTTCTTTTTCTAAAGAAAAAATATCTGAATAAGTGTTAATAAACTTTTGATCAAATAAAATATGAATCCACTTATCGCCAAGTTTATCAATATTTAAAGCTTTTCTAGAAACAAAATGAACTAAGCGTTCTTTCATTTGAGCTGGACAGAGTGAGTTCTCACAGCGGATCACAGCGTCCCCATCAAGTTTTACTACAGCTGTTTGGCAAGACGGGCAGGTCTTTGGAATCTCTATTTGTGAAGAGTCAGCGGGTCTTTGAGATAATTCGACTTTTAAAACTTTTGGTATTACGTCTCCAGCTCGTTCCACCCAAACCATATCATTGATGCGAATGTCTAATTTATTGATTTCATCAAAATTATGAAGACTTGATTTTTTGACAATAACACCTGCGATTTCCACCGGTTCTAACTGAGCTACGGGCGTGAGCGCACCAGTACGTCCTACTTGTATTTGAACATCTATAAGTCGAGTGAGTTTTTTTGGGGATCTAAATTTGCCGGCAACGGCCCACCTGGGACTTCTTGCAACAAATCCAAGACGTTTTTGTAAAGTAGTTTTATTTACTTTAAAAACACATCCATCAATTTCAAAAGGCAAATCTTCTCTGAGATCTTGTAGGGCAGTATAGTAAACGATGAGGAGATCTGGGTTATTTATCTTTTGATATAAATTAAATTTATTTATAGAGGTATTGATAAGACAAGGAATTTTGAGCTTGTAGAGAAGATCTAAAAATTCATATTGAGATTTTGACTCAAATGATTTAATTCCATGGGAGTAAGCATAAAAAGTAAGAGGTCGAATTGCTGTAATTTTTGGATCTAACAAACGAACACTTCCCGCGGCAGCGTTACGAGGATTGGCAAAAGTCTTTAAATTATTTTTTTCTTGTTCAATATTGAGTTCTAGAAAATCTTTTTTTTTCATTAGAACTTCACCCCGAACTTCTAAAATATCTAAATCGGTGGAAATCTTTAAAGGAATAGATTTGATGGTTTTAATTTGCTCAGTGACGAGTTCTCCAGTAGTTCCATCTCCACGGGTTAATGCCGCCGTAAGCTTTCCTTTTTCATAAATTAACTCAACCCCTAGTCCGTCAAACTTGGGTTCAGCAATAAACTCGATGGAATCTTCAGGTTTTAGATTGAGGTATTCCTGTGTTTTGGTATAAAAGTCTGCAATCTCAGAAGCATTATTGGCATTCTGGAGCGAGAGCATGGGGAGCCGATGATCCATTTTTTGAAACTCCTCAAGAGGAGGGCCTCCGATGCGTTCAGTAGGGGTGTTGGGCAATTTATATTGAGGATATTGTTTTTCTAATTCTTGAAGTTGGATCATGAGCTGATCAAACTCTTCGTCTGAGATGAGAGGGGCATCTAAGCTGTGATACTGGAAGTTATGCTCGTTAATACGGGCTACAAGCTCTGCTATTTGGTTTTGAATCCCCTTGCTCATTGATCCTCCGAATGTCATAAAAATTATACCCCAATCAATTTACACATATAACTTATTTTGTGGGTATAATGAGCGCAATTCACAGAATTATTCTCAGTCCTATTTTAAAGAAATATCAATCAGGTGAGGTGACCATGAGTGAGATAGACATTAACCAAATATTCAAGCTGGCAAGTTTGAATCGGCCGGACGAAGGCATGAAAGAAGAAATGAGCAAAATTCTAAAATTTGTAGATCAATTGAGTGAAATTCAAACTGAGGGTGTTTTACCTATGGTGAATCCCCATGATCAGGTCATCCAGTTTAGAGAAGATGTTTTAGTAGATTCTAAAGTTAAAGTTGAGTTTTTAGATCAAGCTCCAGAAATTCAAAATGACTTAGTCAAAGTTCCCCAGGTGGTTTAAATGCATACAATATCTGAAATGCGTGAAGCACTAAAATCAAAAAAAATATCGGCTACAGAGCTGGTTCAAAATAGCTTGGCTCAAATAGATAAACATGACTCCAAACTTGGAGCTGTAATTACTCTAAATAAAGACGAAGCCCTTAAAAAAGCTAAAAATTGGGACTCCTCTCGGCCTGGCCGATTATCTGGGGTTCCCATTTTACTCAAGGATATGTTTTGTACCCAGGGCTTAAAGACTACAGCTGGGTCTAAGATGTTAGCTGATTATGTTCCCCCTTTTACTTCTAGTGTGGTTGAAAAACTCACAACTGAAGGGGCCATTATCATTGGTAAGTTAAACCAAGATGAGTTCGCTATGGGTTCGAGTAATGAAAACTCTGCATTTGGTGTGTGTCGTAACCCTTGGAACACAGACTATGTCCCTGGAGGCTCCAGCGGAGGAAGTGCGGCCGCAGTTGCAGCAAGGTATGCTCCCTTAAGTTTAGGAACAGACACTGGAGGCTCCGTGAGACAGCCTGCCCATTTTTGTGGAGTGGTAGGAGTAAAGCCTACTTATGGTCGTATGAGCCGTTATGGGGTGGTGGCTTTCGCCTCAAGCTTAGATCAAGCAGGTCCAATGGCTCTCACTGTTGATGATGCGGCTTTAGCCACTGAAATCATGTCGGGTTATGACTCCCAAGATAGCACAACAAGCCTGAAACCAGTCCCTAAATGGAGTGAAGAAACTTCAAAAGATGTTAAATCCATGAAAGTGGGAATAGCAAAAGAGTATATGGATTACGAATTAGACCCAGAAGTGAAAGCTCTGTGGTTAGAAGCTCAAAAAGAGTTGGAAGCCTCTGGAGCAGAGCTCGTAGATATCAGTCTGGCTTTAAGTGAGTATGCCGTGTCCGTCTATTACATTGTTTGTGCTAGTGAAGCCAGTAGCAATCTTTCACGGTTTGATGGAGTTCGTTTTGGACATAGAACAAATAAAAAAGACTTAGAGAGTTTGGAGCAGTTTTATTGCCAAAACCGAAGCGAAGCCTTTGGTGCCGAAGTACAAAGACGAATTGCCCTCGGGACTTTCACATTATCCAGTGGTTTCTACGACGCTTATTATATCAAAGCGGCACAAGTGAGACGGTTAATGAAAGAAGAGTTTAATAAAGTTTTTAAACAATGTGATGTGATTTTGTCTCCCGTGGCCTCCTCTCCAGCATTTAAAATTGGGGAAAGGTTTAAGGATTCCATTAAAATGTTCACAAACGATCATTTTACAACACCCGTAAATATATCTGGTTTACCTGCTATGACAGTTCCTCTTAAGCTGAATACCGAGGGCTTACCAATGGGGCTCCAAATTGTGGCTCAGGACTTTAATGAGAGCCAGATGTTTCAAGTGGGTCGAAATTTAGAATCAAAGTATGAATTTTATAAGGAGGTTCCACATGGCTTATAAAGCACCAAAAGGTTGGGAGGCTGTCATTGGTTTAGAGATTCATGCACAACTGAGCACTCAGACGAAGTTATTTTCAACAGACTCTACAGAGTTTGGTTGTCCTGCAAATGAAGCTACAAGTGCTGTTTCTTTAGGATTACCTGGGGCTTTGCCTTCATTAAATAAGCTTGCCGTAAGTCATGCGATGAAGGCAGGTTTAGCATTAGGCTGTGAAATAAATACTAAATCTGTATTCGCAAGAAAGCATTATTTCTATCCTGACCTTCCAAAAGGCTATCAGATTTCGCAATTTGATAAGCCCATTTGTGAAAATGGCAGTGTGGAGTTTTATGTAGGTAAAACCAAGAAAACCGTCCACATTGAGCGGGCGCATCTTGAGGAAGACGCAGGAAAGTCCACCCATCATGGGGGCTACAGTTTAATCAATTACAATAGAAGTGGGGTTCCATTATTAGAGATTGTATCTGGGCCTAATATGCACACTCCAGAAGAAGCTGCAGAATATGCAAGAACCATTCGAGGAATATTAAGATATCTTGAGGTCTGTGATGGGAACTTGGAAGAAGGTTCCCTAAGATGTGACTGTAATGTGAGTGTAAGGCCAGTGGGCGAGAAAACCCTTCGAACCCGTGCTGAAATCAAGAATGTGAACTCATTTAGGTTTGTTGAAAAAGCTATTGAATACGAAATCTTTAGACAGGTTGAACTTTACAAGGCGGGGGACGCTCCAGTCCAAGAAACCCGACTTTATGATTCTGCTAAGAATAGAACTCAAAGCATGAGAGCAAAAGAAGAAGCAAAAGATTATAGGTATTTTACAGATCCAGACTTATTGCCAGTCCAAATTGAAGAGTCTTGGTTAAAAAAAGTAAAAGAGTCTTTGCCGGAACTTCCTATTGAAAAATCTAAGAGGTTTGTCACTCAATACGAAATTCCAGAATACGACGCCTTGATTTTAACTGGAGATTTGTTTTTAGCTCACTATTTTGAAGAAGCAGCTAAAATCACAGGTGACCCTAAGTTAGTCTCTAACTGGATTATGGGTGAAATGTTGAGACTCCTCAAAGAAAATGACCTGGAGGTTGAAAAAACACCTATAAGCTCTAAAAACCTTGCAGATCTATTAAGCTTGGTTCAAGACAGCACGGTTTCAGGTAAAATAGCCAAACAGGTTTTTAAAATAATGTGGGAAACAGGCGGAGCTGCGAAGGACATTGTTAAAGATAAAAACCTAGCTCAGATCTCTGATCCTGAGGAGATCAAGACTTTAGTCATGGACGTTTTAAAACAAAATGCGGAACAAGTAGAACAATACAAATCAGGAAAAGACCGGATGTTTGGCTTTTTTGTCGGTCAAATCATGAAGAACTCCCAAGGTAAAGCCAATCCAGAGATTCTCAATGAAGTGCTAAAAATTGAATTAAATAATGTTTGAAGACAAAGAACATGACCTAATACTGGTTTTCGAGAAATTCATAAAGTATAATTATTTAGACACCGTATAAACCGAGGTATAAGAAAATAATTTCTTAAGGCAATGTGGCTTTTGTCTAAGATTTTAGGACTCTTGTTTTGAAATCTTTATTTATTCTTTAGCTTGTGGTGTTATGGAGAAGATGCTTGTTTTCTTTAGAAGATCATAGTGGGTAATTAAAATATGAAAAAAATAATTTTTATAATGTTTGCATCTCTTTTTCTCATGAACTGTAGCAACAATACAACTGTTGATGATGGTGACTTAGATATTTCTGAAATTGAATCTATTGAAGAAAGTGGTGAATTTGCTGCTGAGGACTTTTTTGATGATGAGCAGGTATTTGAGTCCTCTGATTCTTCTACAAGTTCAGAAACAAGTCTTACAGTAGATAACTCTGAGTTTGACGATCTTGGTTCTGGAGAGTTGTTCTCTGAGGAAACAATAATTGAAGAAGGTGAGGGTTTTGATCAGTTTGATGACTTTGTTACAGCTGAACCTATTGAGGGCGGCGACTTTAATTCTGATTTTGAAGAGCCTGCATTAGCTGACAATACGAATGTAGAGAGCAACGTAGATGCCTTTGCTGAATTCAGCCAAGAAAGCACGACTTACGAAGCACCAAGTATAGATGTATCAACTGAAACAACAGAAATAGTGCCAGATATTGCATTAACTGAAACTGAGTCTTATGTTGATACGGGTTCAGCATCAAGTATGTTGGATTCTGGAAACACTTCTGTGTCTGAGTCTTATAGCGATACCTCTGGGGCAGCATCAGATCTTTTAGCTGATAACTCAAATTACACAACAAACACTGTTTCTACTGAAGCCTATACTAATAACTACGGCGGACAAGCAGCTTCAGATATTTTATTTGATGACTCTTCTTCAATTTCTTATACTTCTTCATCTATGAATTACAGCCCTTCTAGAAATTGGGTGCCAGTTAAAAAGATGAAAACTTCGCCTTACTATAGAGGCGGGCAACTTTTAAACGCTTTATATATTGTGCGCCCTGGAGATAGTATTCAAGGGATCAATAAAAAAATATATGGTACGACGTCACCTAGTTTTGATGTGCTCGCTGTAAACAGACATATAAGACCTGATAATTTAAAAGTTGGCCAAAAGATTTATTATAATTCTCCCAATCGCCCAAATGATCGTGATCAAATGCTTTTCTTTTATGATGACATTAGATCCCAAGCTTCAAGAACTACAGCTTCTGCTGGTTCTAATTTGAGATCATTTTCAAAAGAATTATTTTCCCATAAACATAAGAATAGCTGGATGGAAATCTATGCTACTAATCCTGAGATAGTTTCTAAGTGGGGATTAAATCAAGACCAAGCTATTAGATACTGGCCGGATTCAGAGTCTTACCAAGCTCCGGCACGTACAGAACCTGTTCTGGCTCAAAATACAGTAAGACCTGAAAGAGTAAATCCACCTAAAGTTGAAGTTCAAAAGATGGATGAGAATAGTGCTGTTCAACCTTCACAATCTGAAGAAACGCCAGACCCTCAAGAAGCCATTGCAAAAAATACGGAGAATCAAGAAATTCAAGCCAATGCTGTTGCTCAAGCGGACACTCAAAGTGCGGAACAAGAAGCAGCTGCAAGAAAGCGTAAACTTCAAGAAGAGTTAAGAGCTAAGATGAGGCAAAAGACTCGAGAGCGTATTGCTAAAGAAAGAAGAGAGCGTCTCGAGCAACAAAGAGTGGCCGGAGGAGTCAAGAACCCGTTTCAAAAAGCCAGTGCCAACTCAAAAGGTTTCTTAGGAAATCCACTTTTTCAAAACATAGCCTTAGGGGCGTTCGGTTTACTTCTACTTTTATTCCTTCTTTTCTTTGTTCGCAGACGTAGATCAAGAAAAGCCCAAGTTCAAGAATTTGATTTCTCATCTAACGAGCAAACAAAAACTAAAATAGATATTTAGTCACTTAAAATATTTAAATTCTAATTAAATGAATATGCTGTCTTTTAAACAAGGCGGCATTTTTTATTTTAAAGTACCTACACCAAGGCTTAGACTATAAACCCTGCATTAGAGATCTGATGTTCTCTTCATTTTAAAGAGCTCACCAAACTTGTTGAAAACCCATTTAGTTTATAGTAGTGTCTCCACATCTTTCTATTATAAGTAGTCGAGTTAAATTTGTTCAAGAGGGTGCTCTTTATCAAATTGGATAAAAAAAATTAAAATAATTCGAGATGAGTACAAGCTTACTCATCATCTAGTTTTAAAAAAGGATTTAGTATTATAAATTTTCAAATTTTTATGACTGAAACACTACCGACATTGAGTGATACTGAGATCAGTAATTTGATATAGAAAGCCTATTCGGAAGAATTTCATTGGGCTGGAAAACTATATGTCTTACCAGGTTTTTAAGGAGAGTTATAAGAAGCATATAGAAGCTTATTCAGTTATTCTAATTACAAGCTTTTTGAGTTTAAAATCAGGAATTCATAACTTCTCAAAAATAAGCTTAAGAATATCTTTTTTTTCCGACTGCTTAGACTCTAAAAAGAAAATCAGATCATCAACAATTTGGATATCTTTTTGCTGGCCAGCTGAAAACTTGATTCCGCATCCACGTTTGTTTTTCCAAACAACCTCTGCAAGAAGTTGCCTTGATCTTCCACTCAGATTAATTTCAACGTTCAATTTATCAGCACTTTGGATTTCATCTATAGAATTCTCAAGAAAAGCTCCAGACGCACTGATATTTTTAAGAGTGCCGGTAAAATGGTCTCTGCCATAGGATTTTCTAAACTCCACATCCACTTCTAGTGGGTATCTTGGGGCGGGTAAGCTGTCTGAATCCATAAATAGGGCTCCTTTTGACAAAATTAATTCTAAGTTTCTAGGGGCTGTGGAAGATTTGTTTGTCCACTACAAAAAACATCTCAAGTCGAAACTAGAGAGGGCACTGACAAAATTAAACTCGACTGAGTCACAACTAGAGCCTTCATTAAATTTTCTAAGTGCGCAATATACTTTCTCGCGAGCTGCTTTTCTTGATTGGACAAACGAATCTTCCACAGCCCCTATTATTTCATCGGAAAACTAGAAAAAAACGTTGAATCTGCCTATTTGTGAGATTTTTGTGAGGAAGTGAATTGAGTCAGGAAATTTATAAGCTTGACTTAAATCTGGATATCACTTTTTATTGAGTTATAAACGTCCGATAAGTTACATTATCGTCTAAGTAGCATTTACCTCCACAACTCATATTTATTTTAAAACGCCTTATCTAGGGTCTATATTTACAGAGGAATTTATGTCAAAGAGTAACGTAGAAACCAGTGATTCTAAATCAGCTGAGTCTTCTGAGTCTAAAAGCACAAGCTCAAAAAAAAGTAGCACTGCCGAAGCCTCAACTCCCCCCACTTCAGACAAGTCCGAGAGACCTGAAAGAATGCCTTCGGAACGACCTCCCTCAGAGGGTCGTTCAAATCAAGGGCGCCCACCTAGAAGAAACAATAACGGATCAAACAATAATAAACGAAGGGACTCAAACTCTCGTAATTCTGGTCCTGGGAGAGGCAATCACGCTAAAAGATTCCATCGTAACGACCACCACTCAGGCGATAATTATTCTGACAACTCTGAACCTATCGATTTATCAGATATTGATTTAACTGATGATGAAAAAAATGCACTCAGTTCTAAAAACTTAAAAAAGAAAAATATAACTGATCTTACAGATCTCGGTGAAAAACTAAAGATTGAAAACCCGTCAACTCTGAGGCGACAAGAACTTGTTTTTGAAATTTTAAAAAGAGCCGCCACACTAGGTGACATTTATGGTGATGGAGTGCTTGAGATCCTATCTGACGGATACGGATTCTTAAGATCTCCGGATTATAACTATTTGCCTGGCCCAGATGATATTTACGTAAGTCCTTCGCAAATCAGAAGGTTTGGTTTGAAAACAGGAGATACGATTTCCGGCACAGTGAAACCTCCTAAGGAAAGTGAAAGATACTTTGCGCTTCTAAAAGTGGACACTTTAAACTATGAAGATAGTGCGAGTCGACCGAAGGATAAAATCCTTTTTGATAACTTAACGCCTTTATATCCTGAAGAAAAACTTCACTTGGAGCATAAGCCCACAGAATATACGACCCGTGTTGTAGATTTAATGTCTCCCATTGGTAAGGGACAAAGAGCCCTCATCGTAGCACCACCAAGAACAGGTAAGACTGTTCTCATGCAAAACATTGCTAACGCCATTACTGAAAACCATAAAGAAGTGAAACTCATAGTACTACTTATTGATGAGCGCCCTGAGGAAGTCACAGACATGCAGCGCAATGTTGAGGGTGAAGTTGTCAGCTCCACTTTTGATGAACCACCTCAACGTCACGTTCAAGTGGCCGAGATGGTGATTGAAAAAGCCAAAAGACTTGTGGAGCACAAACATGATGTTGTCATTTTACTGGATTCTGTGACCCGACTGGCGAGAGCTTATAACACTGTTGTTCCTCCATCTGGAAAAATTCTTTCTGGGGGTGTGGATTCCAACGCTCTTCATCGTCCCAAAAGATTCTTTGGTGCTGCCCGTAATATTGAAGAAGGGGGAAGTCTCACAATTATCGCTACGGCCTTGATTGATACTGGATCTCGTATGGATGAAGTGATTTTTGAGGAATTTAAAGGAACGGGTAATGCAGAGATCGTGCTAGATCGTAAGCTCATGGAAAAACGAATTTTCCCTTGTATGGACATCAATAAGTCAGGAACTCGTAAAGAAGACCTTCTTATTGGCCCTGCTGATCTGAATCGCCTCTGGATCCTTAGAAAAGTCCTTGCTCCTATGAATGTCGTAGATAGCATGGAGTTCTTGAAAGGGAAGCTCGAAAAGACCAAAACGAACACTGAGTTTCTCAGTGCTATGAGTGGTTGATTTTTATTTAGAGAGAGTGTAACTTCACATGCTTTGGAGCAAAATATGAAAAAAGAGATTCACCCACAAACTAGAGACGTTGTTTTTCAGGATCTTTCAGCTGATTATACATTAATCACTAAGTCGACGGTTTACACCAAAGACACCATAACTTTAGAGGGTACTGAGTATCCTCTTTATAAATGTGATGTTTCTAGTGCCTCCCACCCTTTTTATACAGGGACACAAAAAATCTTGGATACGGAAGGTCGTATCGATAGATTTAAGAAGAAATACGCAAAAATCGGGAAAAAGTAAGACCCATCCATGTTTGATAAACTTGAAGAGGTTGAACATCAATTTGAGAAGGTTCAACGTCAGCTTCAAAACCCCGACGTCGTTGCAGATCAGGTTAAGTATAAAGCTTTGATGATTGAGTTCTCAGATCTTGAGAGCGTGGTATTAACCTATCGTAAATATAAAGATCTTAAGGCTGAAATCACAGGTCATAAAGATATTATTCATAATGAATCTGATGCAGAGCTTGTGGCCTTAGCCAAATCTGAAATTTCAAGTCTTGAAAAAGAACTTATCCAGCTTTCTGAACAGCTGCAGTTTCTACTCTTACCTCAAGACCCTAACGATAATAAAAACGTCATCTTAGAAATCCGAGCCGGTGCTGGTGGAGATGAAGCCAGCCTTTTTGCTGAAGAGCTCTTTAGAGCCTATAATTTATTCTCTGCTGATAAAAAGTGGCAGGTCGACTTATTAAGCTATTCTGATGGAAATTCTGGAGGAGCCAAAGAAATCGTGGCCTCTATTACGGGAGACAAAGTATACAGTCAGCTCAAAGCTGAAAGTGGTGTCCACAGGGTTCAAAGAGTCCCCAAGACCGAAAGCCAAGGCCGAGTCCACACCTCTACAATTACAGTTGTCGTTTTGCCTGAAGCCGAAGAGGTCGACGTGGACTTAGACCGCAAAGACGTCAAAGTAGATGTCTACCGCTCCAGTGGTGCTGGTGGACAGCATGTGAACACCACGGACTCAGCTGTTAGGCTGACTCATTTGCCTACAGGGACAGTGGTCACCTGCCAGGATGAAAAGTCCCAAACTAAAAATAAAGAGAAGGCCTTTAAGGTTTTATTCTCTAGGCTCAAAGCCTTGGAAGACGAAAAGGCCATCAAAGAGGCCTCTGATGCCAGAAAGGGCCAAATAGGAACTGGCGATCGTTCAGAAAGAATCAGAACTTACAACTTCCCCCAAACTCGAATTACAGATCACCGCATTGGGCTCACAATACACAAACTCTCAGAGGTCATGAACGGCCATTTCGAAAACCTCATCGACCCTCTTATCACCCATTACCAGTCCGAGGCCCTCAAAAATCAAAGTTGATTGAATTTTGGTCTCTGTTTTGCAATATATAAAAGTATGAAAAAAATAATTGTTTTAGTAATTTTAAATCTCAGTGTCAGTTTGAGTTTTTTTGAGGCCTCAAACGCTAATGATATAAACTTCAGTATGCAAGCAAATCTTTTGAGATCCATACAAGGACAATCATCTCACATGCTTCCTTCTCAGGATGCAATTAAAGCGATAATTAAAAATCAAAGCCTAGATGCCACTTTACTCAGTCTCTATGGGAGTCTTCAGTGGTATCCCGATAGCCACATCTATAGCTATTGTGTGAGCTATCAAGTATTTTTAGACTCTTTTGGAGGTGTTGATCTGAGCACTGTTTCCGCTGCATTTAAGAAAGACCAAGCTCTATGCACTTACTTAGATCGTTGTCCTTTTCTAAATCATGAAAATTATTTTCAGTTTCGTAGAACGGCCTGCATGAATCAGTAGTTTATTAGAAAACTTTATTTTTTAAATATATAATTTAAGGTATTCATAAAATTAAAATTTTTATAAGGTTTTTACTTGAGTTATAGCCAATATTTAAGATCTTTAAAAAATAAACACTTTCTTTCAGTCTGTGAAGACTTTGAAAGACTGCTCTGCAGTCATCTTAAAATCAATAAAGCATTCTTAATCACAAACTTTGAGAAGCTTAAACCACAAATTTCTAAATTAGAATTTCATTTAGAATCTTTAAGCTCAGGTGTCCCTTTAGCTCATATTATTGGAGAGGTAGAATTTTATGGGCTTTCCTTAAATATAAATAAAAATTGTTTAATACCACGACCTGAAACTGAGTTTCTTGTTGAGCTTATTTGTAAAGACTTCAAAAAACAAAAAAGCCTCGTGTTTGCTGATCTTGGATCTGGATCAGGTTGTATAGGGATCAGTCTGGTAAAAAACTTGCATGTTCAAAAGGCTTTTTTTACTGAAGTCGAGATGGCAACATTAAACATTCTTAAAGAAAATATTAAGCTTAACTTGGTAGACAAAACTCAAGTAGAGCTGTTTCTTAACTCTTCAGATTGTGAAGAAAAATTAATTATTGAGCTGCAAAACAAAAACATAACTTTAGATTTCTTAGTCTCAAACCCACCTTATATTGAAATAGGTGATAAAGCTGTTTCAGCTTCTGTTCTTCAATATGAACCACACAGAGCCTTATTCTCATCTCATAAAGGTTTATCGCATTTACAAACTTGGTCAAAAAAATATAAAGCTTTTATTAAAAAAGGGGGGTATATGATTTTTGAAACAGGGCACCAACAAGAATCCCCCTTAAGGCTTTACTCTGAGCAAATGGGATGGTCTTGTGAATTTATAAAAGATCAGTATGGAGTAAATAGGTTTTGGAAAATTAATGTTTAATATCTAGGTTTATCTATTTTTAAATCTGTACAAAACCGTCTTAGAAATTTTTTGTGTGAGCCAAAAAATGGGGAGATCAAATGTTAAAATTAATTAATTTAATTGGAATTATATTCTTAAGTTTAAATTCCAATGCAGATGTTTGTCGATACTACCAAGAGTTCATAAATCAAGGGGTTCCAGAAGTCCCATTAAAACAAGCTCTATTTTACTTCAAAAATAACCTCTCTGTTTTCACTAATACAAACTATATTTCAGTGATTGATTATTCTCAAAATAGCATGACGGATCGCTTTCACCTTCTTCATTTGTCGCAAGGAATTGCTGAGAGTTACAAAGTCTCCCATGGATCTGGATTGCAAAACAAAACAAGATTCAACTTTTCTCGAATTACAAAGTGCCATCATGGCAGCAATACAAAAAATCGTAAGAACTTTTCAAGAGCCGGTTTTTTTAAAACAGGTGCTGAGTATAACCCAAGGGTAGAAAATGTAATTTCTAAATCAACACAAATTAACTCTGACAGTTGGCCTTATGTTTATATTCAGGGCATTCAGGCTAAAGGCTTAAAATTACATGGACTTAGCCCAGGAGTGAACGAAGAAGCATTAGCTAGTAAGGTGGTGTTTCACGAGGCGAATTTTAATTCATTCTCAAACATAGGTCGATCACTAGGGTGCCCCGCCTTTATACCAGGACAAGGTGAAGCCATCATGAACCAAATCTATGGGGGATCCCTAATGTACTCCTACATACCCCAATGCATCCATGAACACTCCAAAGTCCTAAGCTCGATCCCAGGTTGGGAGTCCATGTGCCAGTAGTCTAGTTTTAATGGGCTTTAAGGGGTTCATTTAGAGACTGTGAATAAATGCCTGAGATAGAATTGAACTTGAACTGTGCTGAGCACAGTTCAAGTATTTTGAAGCTGAGGTATAAAGCCAAATTGAACCTTCAGAAGTTTGTAATATAAAAGCCTTATTTATCGGCTATTTTCAAAGATTTTAGATTTACCTTTTGATGAAAGAAGCCTAGAGCGTTGCGACAGTGCGTATCTTGGGGTGTGATATGTACCCAT
>CALGWV010000044.1 GCA_937936325.1 uncultured Bdellovibrionales bacterium
AGAGATTGGAAACCTGCCATGAACAGGTTCGCTATTGAATACGGTGACAGATTCGATAAAAATTAAATCGCAGTTACACAATTTAAATTACAGGCTCTTCTACGGTGTCATTTATTTATGAGTCGACACGTTCCTCTTCTCTAAAAGCCTCAAAAGGACTTCCATCAAAATCATGATCGGGCAAACTCCAGACTCTTTGGTGAGCAAAAGAGATTCTCTCAGCACGCCCCAAAGCTACCGGAATGAGGTCTCCAATCTTTTGCCTGAAGAAATAGCTTGTGAATATGTCATGCTCTATAGCTGCGGCTTTCAACTCTGAGTAAACATAAAAATAAATGTTAGATAAAATTTGGTTTTTAAGGGGAAGCTCCTCTGAGTGAGAGTCAAATTCTGCAAAAGCAGAACCATACTCACTAACAAGCCTGATGACTTCTTCTTGATATTGTCCTGCTAAACTCTGTACGGCTTTAGATTTTAGGCTCTTAAAAATAAGACTATAAAACTCCACAAGTTCATGTTCTACAGGACGTCTTCCCATAAAATCCCACACTGTTTGCAGGTTTAAAATAACTCTATCGGTCCTACTCCACTCTGGGTTTCGCCCCCTTCCCCGGAGTTCCTCTGCTGCTGCTGAAACTCTAGAATCATGCCCTAAGTCGAGGCTCAGCTCTGGCAGTCTAAGCTGATAAATCTCTAATGAGGCCTCAACGGCCTTATTTTCAAAAATACTAAGTAATAATTTGGGGTCTATGACACCTTTCTTGTTTATATGGCTACTTCTACTTGTACGCCCCACTTTACTTTTTCCATGATGACGATCCATAAGTGTCAAGAGTGTTTCTGATTGCTTTCTCAACACATCTTCAGTGAGACCTAAACTTGGGTTTTCGCCACGAGCTATGAGCCCGGAAACCATGAATAAAGTGATCAAATCATCATGTAGTGGGAAATGTTTATTGGCTAAACCGAATAGCTGCATAAAGTTTCTCTCAGGATTCTTTGTCTGGACAAAAAATTGAGACAAACAAGGGACAGGGTATTTATCTTTAAGCTCAACCGCATAGCTAGAGCTCAAGCAGAGACAGATAGACAAAGGAATAGAGATAATCCAGTTCATCTAAACAGTCTTATTAGAAACAGGCTTCTAAATCAAGTTTTGAGCCAGAGCGAGTCTGTAAACTTTTTATTTGAATCAAAGTAATTTTCAATAACCTGAAAGCCTGTCAGCTCAGCCAGCTCTATCACTTCAGTTTCAGAGTACTTAAATGAATACTCTAAGTGAATAGGTTCAAAAGCCTTAAAACTGAATTTTTTATTGAGTTTTTTGATAAAAACTTCTTGAGCCTTCAAGGAAACCAGGTAGCTCTCCATAGCCCCCAGTCTGGGATTATAAAATCCATAGTGCTCAAAATGAGCTAAATCAAAATCAGCGCCGAGCTCTGAGTTCATTCTCTGAAGCAGGTTTAAATTAAAGGCCTTAGTGTATCCGTTAGAGTCATTATAGGCTTTAGTGAGAGTTTCTATGGATTTCTTTAAGTCAAAGCCCACAAGGCAGTAATCACCTGGGTTGAGGCTATTCCAAAGTTGCCTTAAGAACACCTTGGAGTCACTCAAAGGCATATTCCCAATGTTTGAACCTAAAAACAGGACAAGTTGAGTATGCTGCGTTTGATCCTTAAGATATCTTAAGCCAGGGATATACTCGCCCACTATACCTCTAGTCTTAAGGTTTTTATCAGCAATTAAATTTTTTTCGAGTAAGCCCATTGCTTTTTTTGAAATATCTATGGGGTAGTAATTGATTTTCCACTGAGCCTCTAAAAAGCCCGAAATGAGCTCCATACTTTTATGGCCATCTCCTGCGCCGAGCTCTATCAAACTCAAACTCTTTAGAGGATCTAGTTTTTGAGGCAAGAGGCTTTTAATATTTTTTATAATTTCTAGCTCAGAACGTGTGAGATAATAATCCCTGGAACTTGTAATTTTTTGAAACAGCTCACTGCCACGATCATCATAAAAATACTTGGAACTTATACATTTAGGCTCATGGGAGAGCCCAGATAGCACGTCATTTTCAAAGTTTTCTTGAGAGAGTTGCAAATCCACCGGTGACTGTAATTCAATGAGATTCATAACTCTCCTATCGTCAAAATCTTGTTTTAACTGTATTGTGTATTGATTAAAAGCCTTTGATGACACAGGCTTACTTACTTAAGTAAGCGTAAAAACAACTTGGAGGTTCCTCGCAATGAAACATATTTTATTTATCAGCTTAATCAGTCTTTTTATGAGCTCATGCACTAACAAAAGTCCAGTAGCAGACCCAGAGACCAAAGAGACCAAGCCAACTACGACAAGCTCGAAAGCACAACTCAAAACCACGAAAAAGACCTTAGTCCCCCAAGACAAAGTGAATATGGACCTCTTAACTTGGAATATCCAACTCAAAGATGGGATGGTCAAAATTAAACTGCGCCCAGACCTAGCCCCTAATCATGTCAAACGCATTCAGGCTCTCACACAGCAAAAGTTTTATGACGGATTAAAGTTTCACCGTGTGATTAACGGCTTCATGGCTCAAACCGGAGATCCTACAGGCACAGGCAGGAGTGGGTCTTCACTAGGTGAGATTGATGCTGAGTTTTCTAAGGTTCCTTTTGAACGAGGCGTGGTGGGTATGGCTCGTGCTCAAGATCCAAACTCTGCAAATTCTCAGTTTTTTATCATGTTTAAGGCCGCACCAAGCTTAAATAATAATTACACGGTTATAGGAGAAGTCCTTAAAGGCATGGAATTTGTTGATAAAATCAAAAAAGGCGCTGGACCAGGCGGAGGCGTGACAGATCCGGATACAATGATTAAAGCCACTCTGTCTAAAAGTTAAAAATACTTAAAAGTTAGGTGGACTTTAGGGGCCACCTCTAGTAAAACTCCATGTGGTTATTCTATATGGAGTTTTTTTGTCACTTGCATCCCACATTTTCACTTTCATATTTACTTTGATCTTTGCTTTAGGATCAAGTGCCTATGCTGAAGAAGAAGAGCCTCAGAAGAAATTAGCACACAAGTGTGCCCCTCACTTTTCTAACCCATCCGTCCCCATGAAAGCCGTTATTATCGCTGGTTTAGATCGATTCCTAGAAGAGCTAAAAAGGGCAACGACGAAATACACCCCTTTGGAAGATTACATAAAAGGTGTCTCCACAGGCAAACTCACTCCTGTGACACCTGGGTTTCTGTTTCCTATAAACCCAAGATTGCGCTACATAAATGAAGCTCAAGAGCGGGGAATAAAATGGGATTGGAAGACCCTACACCCCCACGGTAAACAAGAGCCAAAAGTGATGCCGTATGTTGTCTTTAAAAGAGCCATCATTGAGCTTACTCTGACAAAAAGAACTTATTTGAAGCTTTATAAGGAGGACAGGCTCCCACTCTATGAGGGCTACCGCTTTCCGTCGAATCCTTACAAATCTTATGGCAATATCTTAAAAGATCTAGGTCGTAAGTTCGCTTGGCCGAAGACTTCAAAAAGTCGTCCCGGAAATATAGCAGAATCCCCGAAACCTTATCTAGACTTCGACATCCGACTCGGTTTTAAAAACCTAAGCTTTTGGGAGACGAAGTTTGTATTAAATAAAGTCCTTAAAGTTGAATCTCCAAGACAATTTGCTGAGCTTTCAGACAAGGTGCGTGAGGAGTTCTCTATACCTGATCATCCAGAAGAGCCCCGTAGTGTTTCCTTGGATGAGCTGTTAAGCCCTGACCTCCTCAGCTTAGCGGAATTTCGAGCCATTACATTTAAAAAAGAATTTAATGGAGTTGAGGATTATAACCAGTGGTTCAACCCGGAAGTTTATTCGGGCCTTCTCCCAGAAAACCCTGAAGAGGTCTATGGAATACCCTGGGCTGAAATCCTTAAACCTGCTCAGTGAGAACAGGCTTTAAAGACTCATCTAAATACTTTTCTTTAAAAGTTACTGGCCAGTTTCTTTACGCCTGGATTTTAGAACTTAGCTCAGTTGGGCTCCTGTCTCTATTAATAATGCCACTAAAGCCTGGGTCTTGGGGGCGAAATATTTCTTGAACTCCAAATTTAATAGAGAAGAGTTTATATGCTCTTAACTCTCATTACTAAAGAGCTGCTCACTTACTTGGATCTTAGAGTTGGCCCTCATGCGCTCCATCCAGCTTTTAAATAATAATTGCCCATCCAGAGGCCGGGCTGCCGCGGGATCATTGGGGTCGGACTTGGGCTCTTCTCTTGTTAATTTCGCTAACTTGACCAAATAAGGCGCTGAATCATACATAATCAATTTTGGATGAAAATCTCCAGGCTGCTCTAGCCCCATAGCTGCTGTCAAAAACTGCTCGGACTCACCAATGCCAGGAATTTGTTTCGATGTCAGATCAAATTCATTTGTGGTTTTAAACTCTACTTTGTTTTTTTTGAGCAAATCATTCACAGCATTAAAATCCTTAGACTTTAAAAGCTCCGCGACTTTATCAGAAAAAGAATTCACACCTTTTAATTTAAGATAATCTTCGGCGGCTTTTTCCTTTAAACTCTCGAAGTGGGGTTCTATTTTTTTCGCCCCTTCTGTTAGTTTTTGATCCAAAACGTATTTTGTTGGATTTTTCTCAAAATGCAGCTTCACTTTTTCAAGTTCCGCAGGATTAGCAAGAACTTGAGCCACAGTCTCAGAACCCACATTCACTTTAGATTTGATGTTTTCAGGCGTGAAGCTGATATATTTCAATTCATATTTGTGCCCAGTCAGCTCTTTAAGCTTATCTGTTGCAAAACTACTATGACTAAAAGCAGAATTAAAAACTTGTCTGGCTTTATTCATCCGGAGTTCGTCTTTGAGCATTTTCTCAAATTTTTGTGGTGTAAAATTTTGACTCTCAATAAACCTTTTATAAAGGCTTTTTCTAAACTTTCCATCATCATTAAACTGAGGAATTTGTTTGAGGTAGCCGACCAAAGCTTCGTCTGTGACAACAAATCCCGTTTTTGATTCTGACTTTTCCAGCAGAGCATCTTGAACTAAGCCCTCTAAGGCCTGCTGTTGGATCATTTTAGTAAACTGACCTCCACCCGCATTGCCCCCAAATATACCTCGGTATGAGCTCTCAAGGTTCTGCACTCGCCTTTGGTAATCAGCTACAGAGATCACTTGGCTTCCCACCTTAGCGACAGACCCACTTCCGTTGAGACTCCCGCCGCCTCCTGGAGAAAGGAGTGCAAAAACCAGAATAATGGCCCCAAAA
Source organism: uncultured Bdellovibrionales bacterium (assembly GCA_937936325.1). Taxonomy (GTDB): domain Bacteria; phylum Bdellovibrionota; class Bdellovibrionia; order Bdellovibrionales; family UBA1609; genus CALGWV01. The sequence continues at coordinate 5,275 of CALGWV010000044.1, forward strand.
ACAATAGCGAAAAACACATATGAAAATAAAGACCTTGCTTTATCTGGACGTCGGAGTTTGTCGAATATTCTTTTCATGCTCGTTCCTTATTGGGTTTAACAGGTTTAAGATTAAATCAAGAGATCCACACATATTAAATTATATGTGTGTCATTGCCACTTGCTCAAATTTCTCTTTAAATAAAGTTATGCCCAACTTGAATTTTCAGCAAGTGCTTGCACTCATTTTTGTTATTTTAATTCCCATTTTAAGCTTTAATCAAGGGCACAAGACCACTTCAACCTACCTCTCCCCTCTTATGAACTTAACCGAGGATTTTGAACTCAAGTACTTAAACTTTGGTGGGGCCGTTATTGACACCTCGTACAAGTATCTTAACTTGATTTCACTCCAAAAAAAAAATGAGCAACTCCGGATGCAAATGGCACAGCTTTATATTAAAAATAAGAATTCTGAAGCCATAACCCAAGAAAACAAAGAGCTCAGAGAGGTTTTGAACATCTCTAAACGCCTCCCTAAACAGCTTATAGCCTCAGAGGTTCTCGCCTACTCTCCTGTGCCTGATTTAAAAACAATACTTATTAGCAAAGGCCGAGACTTTGGGCTTTATAAAGAGCTCGGCGTTTTAAATGAAAAAGGCGAGATCATCGGCACCTTGATTGAGGTGCGTGAGCGTTCCTCAATAGTCCTACTCGCCACCGACCCCCTATCGGTTCTTCCAGGCGTGGGAGAAGTCTCCGGAAAAAAAGCTCTCATTAAAGGTGGAGGGCCGGGCAAGCTTTCTGCCATTTACCCCTATGATGATAATGTCCCTATCAATGAAAAATTTGTGGTGAGCTCGTTTGACCCCAATTTTCCTTCTGGATTTTATATTGGATCAAGCGTCGCAGTGGATCGAAAGAACTCAGAAGCCAGCCAAAAGGTTCATATTCGCTCAGCGGACTCCCATAATTTGAAGTATGTTTTAATCTATATTCCAGGTGTTTCAAAAGAGGTTCATGATGAACTCACAAAATAGTTTAAAACTACTCGGTTCTATTATCCTTCTTTTTGTATTTACAATACTGATTTTAACCCAATCTCTTATCTATCAAAAAACACAATTGATCCAAGCCCCTCTTTGGACTCTGTTAGTCACTTATATTGTGCTCCATCGTAGTTTTTGGGGCGGTATTATTTATAGCTACCTCTTCGCTTTTTTACTCATGCACTTTTCTGCAATGAGTTGGGGGATTGCCCTTTGCTGCTGCATTCTCATGAGCCTATTAATTCATCAAGTTAAAAAAGGGCTTCACTGGCCTCAATTTGGATTTTACTTTTTAGTTTGTATTCTTATTGGTTTGGCTTACCCCATAATCTACTGGGGGCTGTCCTCTTTAGCTTTTAATGAGTGGTCTTCACTCAGTTTTTTTTCCCTTATTTGGGGAATCCTATTTACACTTTTTGTGAGCTATCCACTTTACCTTTTTTTTAAATATGTAGACCACTTGTTTTTCAAAAATAGAAATGACTATGAAATGGATTATTAATGTCTAATAATATTAATGATCCAGAGCGCAAACTTCACCAACTCTCAAAAAACATTATTGGGCTTTATGCTTTTGTCTTTGTGTCAGCTCTTATTTTTATTGTGAGGCTCTGGTATTTGCAAATCATCCAAGGAGAGCAACTCAAACTCTTCTCGGATAAAAACAGAATTAAAACACAAGTTGTCAGAGCCACTCGAGGACGTATTTACGACCGACAGGGTAAAGTACTTGCTGACAATAAATTAGATTTACAGCTTTTTATTAATCCAGAAACTCTTTCAAAAGATAACAAAGCTCTTTTATTTAGCAGAATATCTAAAATTATAGAAATCCCCTCAAAAAAACTTGAAAAAAAATATACTAAAAGTGTACGCAAAAATGGTCGTTTGATTTTAGCGCTTATTAAATCTCAACTCACAGATTATCAAGCTCTCAAACTCAGCCAACTCAGAGTAGACTACCCAGAAGTCTTCGTGGAGTATGTTCAAAAACGCCACTACACCTTAAAGCAAAAAGCCGCTCATCTCACTGGATATGTCTCTTTAGCCTCCAAGGCCCAAATCAAATCTGAAAGAAAAGTGAAGCTCACCCAAGGCGACTTAAAAGGCCAATCAGGTGCTGAAAAAATTTACGACAGACAAATGCGCGGTTCCAATGGAGAAAAAACTCTCCAAGTGAATGCCTGGGGAAGATCTCAAGATTTAAGTTTTAATTACCTTAAAAAATCAAGCATTAAACCTATTCAAGCCCTCACTGGGAACCACATACAGCTCACTATAGATAAAGAGCTGCAAGAGCTCGCCTTTGATAGCTTTTACCGCGACGATCACATCGGAGAAAGGTTTGGAAGTGTTGTGGCATTAAAAACGAATGGAGAAATCCTAGCTTTCGTCAACAAACCCTCTTACAACCCCAATGAGTTTATTGGGGGTATCGCCTCGGAGCTTTGGAAGAATCTCAGAACCAACCCCTTAAAGCCCCTTAGAAACAAAGCTGTACAAGATCACTATCCCCCAGGCTCAACGATGAAGCCTTTTGTAGCTTTGGCGGCATTGAAAAACGGAATTATAACCCCTGACTCCAAGGTTCACTCACCTTCTTACTTTAAATGTGGAAGGCGAAAGTTCCATGATCACACAAAAACAGGACAAGGCTACATTGGAGTCCAAGAAGCCTTAGAAAAATCGAGTAATGTTTTCTTTTATAAAATGGCCTTTGAACTCGGTGTAAATAAAATGTTTGAGGTGGCGAAAAGTTTTCGCTTCGGAATAAAACCAGATCTCAAGTTTGTGAACATGGCTCGAGGGTTTTTCCCTACTACTGAATGGTATGAAAAAAGAACCAAAAATAAATGGATTAAATGTGACGATCTAAACCAAGCCATCGGCCAAGGCTTTGTTTTGGTTTCCCCCATCCAGATGGCTTTGGCTTATCAAGGCCTTGCCAATGAGGGCCGCATCTACAAACCTTATTTGCATAAAAAAACTTTCAGCAGCCAAGACGGCAGCCTCTTAACTGAGAACGTCCCTGAGCTTATTGAAGACATGACTCGCCCCAATGAACCGAATTATATTTCAAAAGAAAACTTTAAGACTGTAAAACAGGGACTCTACCAAGTGGCCAATGGTCCAAGAGGAACGGCAAGGTGGTGGAAGCTTAAAAATGGAATTGAGTTCTCAGGAAAAACCGGCACGGCCCAGGTAAGATCGTTTTCATCTAAAGAAATCTATAAAAAATGTATGAACAGGCCCCTTACAGATCGTCATCACGGCTGGTTTATCGGATACGCCCCTGCTGAAAACCCAGAAATTGTCGTCGCTGTTTTAAGCTTACACTCTTGCGCAGGAAGCAGTGGCTCTGCACCCATAGCTAGAGATATTTTTGATAAATATTTTGAAGGCACAAATAAGCCCACTGCAGCCACCACCACCTCATTTCACCTCAGGGAGAGTCATGAAACTCTTTAAGGTCAATATGACGCTCTTAAGTCTTGTGATACTCCTTCTGACTATGGGGCTAATAAATCTATTAAGTGCCACAAGCATTCCTGAAGCCTCTCAGTTTCCCAAACTCTTTTGGACTCAAATCATGTGGTTGGGATTGGGCTTTGTCAGCTTTTTCTTTGCACATCTCATAAGTGCCGAGTGGCTAAAACGACTTTCATGGTTCATCTACATCGCAAACCTGGCTGCCCTAGGCAGTGTGCACTTTATAGGCAAACAATTTTATGGGGCCCAAAGATGGCTGGACCTAGGTTTTTTTAGGTTCCAACCTTCTGAAACCATGAAGTTCTCATTGGTCATACTCTTGAGCACAGTCCTTGTTGATCGAATTAGCGAGAGAGGTCTTGGTGTTAAAAGCTTAATCCTCCCGACCCTCATAACATTAGTACCTTTTGCCCTTACCGTGAAACAACCTGATTTAGGGACCTCTCTTTTGTTCCTGGCTATTTTTGGTAGTCTAATTTTATTTATAGGCTTGAGGTTTAAGTTAATTTTAAGTTTAGGCTTAATCATTTTAGTCACACTGCCTGTAGCCTGGAAGTACGGCCTGAAGTCTTACCAAAGACAAAGAGTTTTGACCTTTTTAAACCCAGATACAGACCCTCAAGGCTCAGGGTATAACTCGATTCAATCCAGGATCGCTATTGGAAGTGGGCAATTTCTAGGGAAAGGCTTTAGAAAAGGCACTCAGTCTCAACTCCAATTTTTACCTGAGCGCCAAACAGATTTTGTTTTCAGCGTTTTAAGTGAAGAGCATGGATTTTTAGGGAGTCTCACCACAGTGATTTTATATAGCCTCTTATTCTGGGTTTTCATCCTTGCCACACGCCAATCTAAAGATCCCTTTGGATCATTAGTCATTGTGGGCTTAGGCTCCATTTTATTTTGGCATTACTTTGTAAATATCGGAATGGTGATTGGGTTACTCCCCATTGTGGGCGTCCCACTTCCATTAATGTCCTATGGGGGATCTTCACTTTTAACCACGATGCTCACACTGGGTGTGATTTCAAAAATTTCTCAACGAGATCGCTTTTTCTAAGCTGATTTTTTCCAAAGCTTATTCCAAAAAGATTCATCTTCAGCAACAGCTTTTTGCTGTTGATTTTTGTCGATATTTATTTCTCGAATGAGAGGGAGAAACTTTTCATTTTTTTGATAGCTTTTTTTAAACGCAGCCTGAGCTTCTGGCAAATCACCCTTGGCCTTTTTGTAAAGTGCTTTCACAAAAAAGAAGAGATAGTTATGTTGGTGTTCAATTTTTATCTTTTCAAATTTTTGATCTAGAATTTCTATCGGCTTTTTAGTTTTAACCAAAGCCCAAAGATGATAAATTTCAAAATACTCTGGAAGTTCTTTTTGCATTTTGAGTTGACTTAGAATTTCAAGAGCATCTGTGTACCTCAAGCGCTCTAAGTAATGAGCGGCTTGTCGCAACTGCTCTTCAGCGTTAATAATACGTTGAACTTTTCTAGCCTGAACCCCTTTTTGATATGATTTTCTTAAGTCTTGGCTTTTAATAAATTGGTATTTTTCACCAAGCACTCCTAAGATTTGCTCCAAAACCTTAAGGGATTCTGGGCTTAAATCTTGATGGCGGTCCACATGGTAGTTCTTCATCAAAGCTTGGTATTGTTTTTTGATAAACCCATCTGTGTCATCTTCTTTCACTTTCAAGACAGCAAAAGGCGTTGAGGACTGAATAAAAGATAAGTATTTTTTTAGACTTTCTAGGTTAAGTTTATTTAGGGATTCTTTCCTAATATTTCTCGAAACAGCGGTTTCAAGATAAGAATCTATGAGCGCTTTTTTTTGCAAATCATCTTCTTCGTAGTCTTGTTCTAAAAAGTTTTTAAACTCACTCAAAAGCCACTTGTGGGATAAACTGGCTTTCACCCATTCCTTATAAAAAGCTTTTAGCTCCATGAGATTCAACCCTGACTCAGGGTCAGAGGATAAAACCTCTTTATCATAACGGGCGTCAAAAATTTCTGAGTGGGACATGCGGCTCAGCCTCACACGCACTTGTTCCATCAAAACATGAGGGACAGAGTGAGGGCTCACCAAAGCCTGATCGATGAGACTTTGCCCTATAGATTTTCCACTTCTATTTTTAAGGCCTATTTCCAAATCTTGTTCGTTGATAAAACCTTCCTCTAAAAGAAGCTGTCCGACATAAGATCTAGGGTCTGGAGTTTCCACTTGATTTAAAAACCCGTTGTTAAAGAACAGGCGATACTCTTTGCCTTTTTGGTCGCGCAAGCTCACCTGTCCAGACCATTTTTCATAGGAAAGCTTCAAACATAACCATGGAATATAAAAACCCTGCAAGCGCTCAGCAGGATTATTAATATCAAACGAAGCTACAAAACCGGCTTCATCATTTATAGCCTGAGTTTTCACTTTAATTTCTCCTAAAACTTTTTGGGCAAAGTCGTTCAGCTCAAAAGGTTTATAAACATAGTCCTTAACATTTGGAAAGCTTAGGGCCTCTTGCTTTATAGAGTCAGCTTTAAATATTCCAGAGATGAAAAAACAGGGGGTCTCTTTAAAGTGGGCCAGGTGTTCGCGATAAAAGTCTATGCCACTTTTTTCAGGAAGCATCATATCTAGAATAATAAGATCATAGACGGTTTCTTTAAGATCTTTCTCAGCCTCAGAGGGCGCCTTCATCCAACAGAGATCTAGACTGGGGTCTAACTCCGTAAAGCATATTTTCAGAGATCTGGCGATGTCATGATCATCTTCTAAAAGTAATATCTTAGGCATATAGAATTATCGGCATTCTCAAAGTGAAACATGATCAATTTGGAGCAAAAGCATTGATGCCCTTTCCATGGACTTGACCTCATCCATTTTGAATTCATTCTTAAGGTATAAACCCAAGATCTGCGGATATGTGGCGGTAAAAACCCATGAAACGCTCTCCCAAAGTCGTGGTGCTCAAAATGTTCTCTTTCACCCTAAAGATGAGAGTAGGGTGAAAGAGAACATTTCTGCGCTAGACACTGCTAAAGCACGTTTCATGGGTTTTCCCTCACCGCTTATCCCCGCAGATCTGGGTATAAATACTTAAAAAGGAGATACACATGGGAACAGCCCCGGTACAAGATACAGATTTTCAATCTCAAGTTTTAGAATCCAACTCATTAGTTCTAGTTGATTTTTGGGCCGACTGGTGTGGCCCTTGTAAAGCTCTAGGCCCCAAACTGGAAGAGCTTGCTGAGTCAGACTTCAAAGACAAGGTTTTAGTGGCGAAACTCAATGTAGACCAAAATCCAGAAACGGCAGCAAAATACAGCATTCGCAGTATCCCAACAATGATGCTATTTAAAGCCGGCGAAGTCGTCGATCAAGCCGTTGGAAACCTAAGTAAAGAAGAACTCGTAAAGTGGGTCGAACCCCATCTTTAAAGTTTACAAAAATAGGGACTTCCTGTCTCGACTAATTTGATCCTTTGCACTAAACAAGGGATCAAGTTAAAAAACACAAATCTAACGCCCCTATCCAGTTCTTTTATAGTTTTTAAAACTCTAAAATCATTTGCAATCAAATGACTTATAGTCCATTTAGTTTCTGAATTTTTTATAAAGATAAAGAGTTATAACAAGTCACTTTTTTTCGGTTCTCTTCTGAAATTGGGGGTTCAAGGAATAATCCAGCCCCCCTGGCTTCAGGGGCAGATAGACTTAAGCCAGCTTAAAGAGACTGACACCCAGATGATCAGAAGCTGAGCGGAAAAGCCGATCACTTGGGCCCATGCCTGTTTCAGCTGATCCGAGTCCTAAGAGCTCAGGTTGGGGGCTGACCCCCAATTTCAGAAGAGAACCTTTTTTAGATTAAAGTATTATATGAGGACATGCCCCGAATTGGGCCGGGTGGCTTAAAAATTCAAATCGTATTTAAGATAAGTCACCACATCCAGAAATATTTTTTTTATAGTAATGAGCCTAACTACAAATTCGCGAGGGTGAGCGTCGCTAAGTTTAGATATGAGGTGGGTTTTATAACGCTTTGCCGAATTAGGGATTCACCCTAATAAGACCAGCTATAAATTTTAAAAAAACACTAAAGGCTGTGGAAAATTCGTTGGTCTAAACGCAAAAGCAGCTCACGAGGAAATCGAATGCACAGTGAGAAAATTAAACGAAGTCCAAGTTGTGACTCAGTCGAGTTTAGTTTTTTAAACTCCCACTCTAGTTTCGACTTGAGATGTTTTTTGCAGTGGACAAACAAATCTTCCACAGCCCCTAGACAAGGCCACTTCGATGAGAACCTTTATACTCACACTTGAGTCTAAATATAAAGTGAATTTTAAACTTCAACCCTACTTCAATGAATTTAGCGAAAAACTTCAAGAGTTTATTCTTGTTTCATGGGCTTACCACCTTTATCAAAAAGAGATCAAAAAATAATTTCAAAAAACCTATTTGAAGCTTTCTTTCAGAGGCTTGTCCTCCATTCGGAGCAAGCCAGACACCTTGTTGTCAACAAATTTAAAACAAACTCAACTTCACCTCGTCACAAGGAGTGCCATACACAAATTCAGAGGCACTTTAAACCCAGACGGTTTATATTTCTTGGAGCCCCAAATCATAAATAGTAAAAACAATATCGAACTCAAAAATTTTTGATAAGCATTTTTGCCAACTATATATCCATTAAGTAAATTCAGTTCCTTTACGAGCACCGGTATATACCTTGTCAGGAGATCCGCCAGAACTCTAGAACTCATTAGGTGATTGGACTATTGGAGTTCCTACCGATGTTTTTACAATAACTCCAGGTACGACTTCTACACCACCTTATCATCGTAGTAAGACACCCATTGTTCTGTATGCCTGATCAAAAGATCATTTTAGGCTTCAAAATTTAGATCAGACTGGTCATAGGTAATCATTGTAAATAAAGAAAGATAATAAACATCGCTGCCTTTTTCATACTTCCAGCTCCTAAATACATATATTGAAATTAAAACAAAAATTTTAAACAGCAGCTATAAACAATACCAAGCTTAGTAAAGTCAAAATTTACAGAAAGAATTGAACGCTAGCTGAAGCTGACAAGTTATTTAAATATTTATATTTTTAGAACAAATGAGTATTACGAAATGGCTTTCTTAAAATCTCCGGTGATCACTATGACTGATGACAAGGGTTTTGAGTTTCCGCCTCGTGGCCAGTTTGAGGGGTATTTTTTATGTTCGAGTTTGTAACTATCACCGGGGTGTTGGACAGATAAAAACAAATGCTCACCATCGGGTGTAAAGCAAGGCCCCGTAAACTCGGCATCAACTGGAGCCGTGGCCACACAAATGACTTCTCCAGCAAAAGCTCCTGCTTTTGGAATCACAAAAAGTCCATTTGAATTAATGCCACTATAATGTTTTTTACCTATGGACTTATCGCTGATGTCGCTTGTGATCCAAAGGTTCCCACTGGGATCAAAGCACAAGTTATCCGGGCAAGAAAATCCAGTTTCAACATCTCCCCCGTTTATAAAATTTGAAGATTTAAATTTAAGGGCTTGAGGATTGTTCTGATCTTCTTGAATTTTTAATATTGAACCATGAAAATTTCCTTGGGATTTATCATTTGTTAACGATACAAAAATGGCACCTGTTGAAGGATCATGCTCGATATCTTCTGGCCTGGCTAAAGGGGTAGCTCCTACGAATTTTGCGGCTTCACGGGTGCGGATTAACAATTCTTCTTGAGTTTTAAATTTCTTTTTAAGTTTTTCGTTTTTGGTCACATCCAAAGCCAACCATGTGCCTGATTCTAGATGGGCCACATATAAAGTTCCATTTTTTAAACTCCCCGGCTCTGAAGCTATAAACTTATAAAGACAGCCCCCTTCTCGGTCATCTCCAGAATAGACCACTGAAGGACTGTCTTTTTTTTGTGTCACAACGTGGGCACACTCATGGGAAAAACGCCCAAGCCCTGTGCGCTTTACTGATTTTTTTGTGACAGGATCAAATTCTACAACCCAGCCAAAATGGGCCGATACTCTGTTCTGGAGTTTATGCCAACTCTTACTCTTTTTAGGAAAATAAACTTCTTGCCCCCCCGCTTTATATTCACCTACGTATTTGTCGTAGTTCTCTTCACAAGTGAGTATTGTTTTCCAAGGAGTGAGACCTCCGGAGCAGTTCGCTAAAGTTCCAAAAGTTGAACTGGCCCCACGTATAGAGCGGTCTAACTCAATAGGAGTGTCTGCGGTCAGTCGGTAGTTTTCTAAAGAGGTAGGATCTAGCTTCCAAGTTCCTGAATGTTTACGGAGCTTAAGCAGGCTTCCACCAATGGCTTCTGCTTCGGTTTTATACTGGGCGAGTGTTGGTGGAGTTTTACGTGACCGCCCCACTAGCAGGTCCGTGGAGTACCCCTCATGGTTGACCCATAGCAATGCTTGGTCAGAAGACTGGGGGATAAACTGGGTAAAATCATTCCAACTCCCAAATCTCAGCCCTGGCCCTATTGAGTCGTTCTCTTGAACCAGTAAATTATACTGGAGAGGCTTAAGAAGATGAACCCTATCTCCTGTTTTGAGACGCTTTGGCTTTTTCCTTTTTGACGAACCTACTGTCCCACAAGAAGACGACACACTTACCACAGAGCCCACTGTTCCTGCACCGACAAACTTCACAAATTCACGTCTAGACCACATTTAACTGCCCCAATACTTTATTTTTTCACATATCAAGGCCCCTTTATAATATGAAAATCTTAAAAGCTCTAACCCTGTTTTTTCTTATTTTTTATCCTGACCCAATCTTAACTTTAAAGAGAGTTTTTGAGCTAGACATCAATTCAGGAGGGTGTTTTCCTAGCTCAAAATATTTTCATTTCAGGAGTGAGACATAATGACTATTTGGGCTGTTTTAGGATTTTTATTAGCTAGCTACGCTGTCATTGGAAATGACTCAGTACAAACTTTGGGGACATTTTTAGCCTCAAACTCTAAAAAGAAATGGGTCCTTCTTTGGGCATTTGCAGCCAGTATCTTAACTGCTGTTTTAGTCTACGGTTGGTTTGCTCATGGGGGAGATGTGTCCTACGGGCGTCTCAATAAATTTGAAGCCGTCACAGTAGAATGGTGGCACCTGATCCCTATGTTTGGTCTCTTGGTCATGACCCGGCTTGGAATGCCTGTGAGCACGACATTTATGGCCCTGAGTGTCTTCTCCACGGGTTTTATTTTAGAAAAAATCATCATGAAATCCTTACTGGGCTACGGCGTCGCCTTTTTATCAAGCTTTGTCATATGGATCGGCTTAAGCTATCTCATTGAAAAAAAGGTTTTTGAAAAACCCCTAGACTCGGGCACTAAAAAAAATATTTGGACCTGCTTTCAATGGGCCTCCACCGGATTTTTATGGAGTCAGTGGCTCATTCAGGATTTGGCCAATATTTATATCTTCCTTCCCCGGCCCATCTCACCGCTAACATTAGTTCTCAGCTTAGTTTTTATGTTGAGCCTTCTGGCTTACATCATTCAATCTAAGGGTGGAAAAATCCAAAATATTGTGAAAAGCAAAACCAACACCTTAGACGTCAGAGCCGCCACTTGTATTGATTTTTGCTACGCCTTGGTTCTTCTCTATTTTAAAAAGATGAACAGCATCCCTATGAGCACGACTTGGGTGTTTTTAGGTATCTTGGCAGGTCGAGAAGTGATGATCCACAGCTTACTTAAGAAACGAAACCTCACTTTCGTACTTAAAAATTTAGGATCTGATTTGGCTAAAGCCAGCGCAGGCTTAATCATCAGTGTGAGCTTAGCTTATCTAGTACAAAGCCTGTTTGGGTAAGGTTCTTCTGAACAGAAGATTTTTAAGATTCAAAGCCCCTATTGAGCCCCCAATAAAGTGAACATCTTATACCCAGATCCCCGGATAAGCGGCGGCAAAAACCAACTCCCCCCCCAAGCCGTCGCGCTCAAAATGTTCTCTTTCAGCTTCCAGGTGAAGTCCGCTTCAAGAGAAAATTTCTGCGCTAGACCCTGCTGAAGCAGGTTTGATGGGTTTTCCTCGCCCCGCTTATCAGTGGGTTTGGGCTTAAATTAAAAACGCACTTTATTTTGGTCCCGTTTTACGAATCAGGATCAGGAAGCAGCTCGATATCAGCTCGTATATCCCGATTGTAATGAAATAGATTTCCACCTTCTCTAAGGGCTTTTTATCGAAAAATTTGACCTTATTTTTAAACTTAGAGGCCTCAAAGCTGGTGCCGAAGGCACTGTCAAAAAAGTTGACACTGTGGTTTCTTTAAATCAATTCAAGTCTAATTAAATAGAGCTCTAGCTCTCAAATCATTCTGATTGGTTTCTGGCAGTTTATATGGTATCAATCTGGATCACCAAGTTTGGCTTTAGAATTGCATCTTAACAATGAGTCGTATAAATTTTATTTTAGGATTTTTAAGGAGAAAACCCATGATCAAATATTTATGTTCTTTCGCTTTGGCTCTGAGCCTTTGCTTCATCCCAAAACCTCAAGAAGCTACGGCTGTGGCACCAGTTGTATTTCCAATAGTTTGGATTGGTGGTAATACTGTGGCTTTTACCCCGGCTGCAGTATCCGCGTTCAACGCTTTGGTGAGAGTCTATGGGTTCAGTAAGGTGATACGATTTATAAATGTACTTACCAATGGTCAAATAGAGCTGATATTTGAGGATAACACTTTAAAAAGAGTAAAAGCTCCAAGTTTTGTGCAAGCGTTAAACTTTCAAGGTTCAATTGGTGCAAATACAGTCACCAGAAATTCAAATAATAGTTATTACTCAGGCTCAGCTGCCTACGGAACTGGTGTGGCTGGACCAAACTACAAACACAACGATAAAAGTTATGATCATACTGGAGCCTCGACAAACTCTACATTTTATCCAGAAATAGCACTTAAAGGCAATAGATCTGTTAATCTTATATTACAATCTGACACCGCTACATCTGAAATATTTATTGATAAGATAATCAACAACCCATTGTATCAAAAATATAGCGGCAATCTAGTCACAACAAAATACCAAAGTATTGATACTCTAACAGGCAGAAAAACGGGTAAAACTTTCTTTCGAATGGAATTTCCATTTCGAGATGCTGCTTTGTGTGAAGTAGTGATGTATACCTATTGTGAACCAAAGTATAATACAGATTTAGAATATAAGGCTTACTTTCCATTAGCCTTAAAAAGAACTAATGAAACAGTAGATTGCGCTTGTGATATTGATGGCCGTCTACCAAAGTAAAGGGATTTTTCTTACTAAACAGAAAAGAATTACAATATAGAAATACCATTGTAGTTCTTTCTTCTAAGTATTTATAATAAGTTAATTATCAAATGATTATATTACTATTGGATTTAACTCTTCTTTAGTTTCTTTCACTGTGGCGTTCGTATAATATGAACGCTTGTTCCTTGAGCGGTTCTAGAAGACTCCCGTCCTTCGGCGTCTCTGGAGCTGGTTTCATCTCGGATGAGATGACTGAAGACTCCGGCAAGACCGCCTTCATAAAAAATTCCAGATCCTGAATTTCCTACAATTAAATCTGTTCCGCAATTTGTGAGATCAATAAAAGGCACATCTGTGTCTTTGGATATCTCTTGTAAAATCTGACAGCTGGCGGTTCGAACTTCTCCGGTGAGCTTTCCTGTTGCGTTTGAAAAATAAACGGGATGCAAATTCACTCGGGCACCGGCTCGTACAGCTGTCTTTTTTATACTTGCAATTGTTCTGTTCACTGGACGATCCAATTGTAAGATGGCCCAATCTGGTAAGTTGTTTATAGCAATATCGTTGTTAGTCAGGTCATAAACTTTATGACAGCCCACATCTTCAGCAGGAACTCCACTTGTGGCCGGAAATGAGAACTTAGCGATCCCACGACAGGAGGCTCCTTTTTCACGTATGAATGAGGCCAAGCAGTGCTTGTTGGTTAAGAATAAATCTTTGGCAATTAAAGTTCCCGAACAAGACTCAATGACATCAAGACCAGGAAAATCAGGGTGTGTGTCTTTCATAAAAAGCCCCCCAATATATTGAGGGCAATTCCCCGACGGGCAGTTCACAATCCCCGCTTCAAATACAGGCGCGTCTCCTAGGCCAGGGCGAAGAGGCTGAGGTTGAGGTTGTCTTGTTACTGGAGGAGTATCAATGATGCGCCCCTCAGAATCCACGACGGATATAAATGAAGAGACCGAGCTCGTCAGACTCATGTCCGAACCACAACCTATAAATGTAAAACTTAAACCAAATACTAAAACAGTCTTCAATAACATATTTCCCCCGATAACTAGGGCGTGTCCCGAATTCGGCACAGCGCTGTAAAACCCACCTCATATCCAAACTAAGCAATTCTCGCCCTCAGAAATTTGTGAGTAGCTATGGCTACAAAAAAATTTCTTCCGTCTGCGCTTACTTACTTTGAATACGACTTGAATTTTGCAGCACCATATCGAATTCGGAACACGCCCTAGACTATCGACAGAGGGGGGCTGTTCTCTTTATGTATTGTGAGGAATTAGAGCGGTTTTTAGCTCATCTGTTGGATTTTTAGCTTAGAGTCCCTGAAAGTGATTTGTTTTGTATAAATTTTAAACAGGAGGATTTTACAATGTGACGGCTCTTGCGCACTTTGATGTGCAAAAACACATATGATTTTCATGGTGAGAGAGTCTCTTCATTTAGGCGCCCCAGCCTCTTTTTGAGGGCAGGGGCCTAACATCATCATCCTTTATAATACTGATAAATAATTCTATAATCCTTCTTTACACACATACCAACGAGGCCCCTATGATGTTATTTGAAACCTATATTGACCCTTGGCAATTTTATATGGGACTGGGTTTCCTGTGTATTTTAAGCGAAGCTCTTTTGCCTGGTTTTATCATGCTCCCTATTGGGCTTGCCCTATTAGGAACTGGGGTGCTCTCGATTTTTATCTCTAGTGTGGCCGGGCAATTGGTGTGTTTAGCTCTCCTGCTCTTTTTAATTTTTGTACTCTTTGAAAAGTTTGTTAAAAAATCTAAAGTGGGATCAGGTTACAGGAGCAATATTGATGCTTTGATGAACTACACCACCGTTCTGACAGCAGATCTACCAAAGGCGGGGGCCAAACGCATTAAAATTTATGGAGACTCT
>CALGWV010000045.1 GCA_937936325.1 uncultured Bdellovibrionales bacterium
AGAAACACAGTGCTTGATAGAGCTCATAAATGATCAGAAACTGGCCGAAAAAGCCGATCATTTGGGCGCATGCCTGTTTCAACTGGTCCGAGTCCTGAAAGCTCAGGCAAGGGGCTGACCCCCAATTTCAGAAGAGAACCAGTATTTTGTTATTTTACAGCCCGTTGGTATGAATATTGAAAAAGGCTGTTCCGGTGGTGGATTATATTTAAAATTGAAGCCGAGAAAGACAGGTTTACCAAATCATATGGCCTTAATCGGAACTATTGTTTTGGCGTCGAAGGATAACAAGAATATTATTGATGAGGCTAGCGGTATCATTTATTCGAGACCTCTTGGAGTGACCCATACTCAAAAAGTGTATTTTAATGAATTTAAATAAATCATCCACGACCCTAGCTTTCTTGAAACTGCTTCACATCGATTTCGTATTTTTTAATTTTTCTAAGTAGGGTGTTTTTGGGGATGTTGGCTTCGGCCACAGTTTTATTGATCCGTCCTTGGTTTTGTCTAAGAGCTTGTATAATAAAATCTTTTTCACTTTGCTCTTTAAATTTATCAAAATCCATTTGTGACTCTGAAGAACCTGCAGTTGTGTCTATTTGTGCTTTTTGAATTAAAAGCTCAGGCAGGCTTTTTTCTGTGATCATTTCAGAAGTTTCTACAATATAAGCGCGTTCCACTGTATTTTCCAATTGGCGTATATTTCCAGGCCAATTATAATTTTTCATAGCGGCTAGAGCTCTTGGAGCAATCCCTTTAATTTGGTTTTCATACTTAATGTTAAATTTTTTAATAAAAAAATAGGCGAGATCTTCTAGATCGTCGATTCTTTCTTTTAAAGGGGGCAAAAAGATAGGCATCACGTTCAAGCGATAGAAAAGATCTTCTCTAAACATTTTAGTTTCAATCATTTTTTCTATGTTTTGGTTTGTGGCTGCAATGATGCGTGCACTTGTTTTAATTTCTCGAGGTGAGCCCACGGGTGTGAACTTTTTATCTTGAAGAACTCGTAGTAATTTCACCTGTAAGTTAGGAGCTAGCTCTGCAATTTCATCCAGGAAAAGAGTTCCATTGTTAGCAAGTTGGAACTTACCTATTTTTCTAGCATGGGCTCCTGTAAAGCTTCCTTTTTCATGGCCAAAGAGTTCGCTTTCAATGAGGTTTTCTGGGATGGCGCCACAGTTGATAGCTACGAATGGGCCAGACTTTTTTGAGGAACTAAAATGAATGGCTTGGGCGACCATCTCCTTACCAGTTCCGTTTTCACCACGGATCAAGACAGTGGTTTCCACTTTAGCAAGGCGATCAATGAGCGTGAAGATCTCTCTCATTTTTTTTGATGAGCCGACAAACTCAGTTTCAAGATCATCATCAAAAATAGGTAAATTGAGGTGGAGATTTTTAATGAGACTTCGTGCTTTGCGTGCTTGATTGATCACTAAAGATAGTTTTTCAGTATCTACAGGTTTCTCAAGATAATCATAGGCCCCATTTTTTACTGCTTGTACTGCATCAGGAAAATTAGAGTGAGCGGTCATGATCACTACAGTCACTTTTGGATTAATATTTTTAATTTCTTCTAAAGCCTCAAGGCCTGACATTTTTGGCATTTTTACGTCCATAAGGACAATGTCAAACTCGCCAGCTTTGGATTTTTCCACAGCCTCTAGCCCGTTTGAAGCTTCTTCAATACTTAGATCATTATCAGGAAATATATTAAGCAAAGTCGCTTTGACAGAATCTCTTAAAGTCTGTTCGTCGTCCACAATTAATATTTTAACTTTGTAATCACTCATTTGATGAGGGCTCCTTTAAATTCACTAGGTAAATACACAAAAAATTCAGAACCTTGGTCAATTTCACTTTTAAGCTCTATTCGGCCACCATGTAGCTCTATAAAATACTTTACCAAATAAAGCCCTAACCCAGAACCCAAACTATCTTCAAATGGTGAGGTTCTGTAGAACTTGTCAAAAATCTTTTTCTGATCTCCATCGGAAATACCCGGCCCTTTGTCTTTGATTTTCACTAAAATAGAGTCTTCAATCTCAGAAGTTGAAACAACTAAATCCATACCGTGGTGTCCATACTTAATAGCATTCTCAACCAGATTAAAAATGATTTCTCTAACTAGGACGCTATCAGCTTCGATACTAAATAAAGGTTCAAAATTGGTGTTGAGCTTGATTTTTTTAGCCTTTAACTCTTTTTTAAGCTGTTCTAAAACAGAGGTGACGAGCTTGTTAATATCAACGGGTTCAAGTCGGAGCTTGAAATCCTCTGATTCTAAGCGCGAAAACTTGAGAATCGACTGAATATACCTATTGAGGTGAGTTGTCTCATTTTTAATGGAATCAATATCTGCAGAGAAATCAGGGGCAAGTTTATGGCGCTGAAGTTTATCGCTGAGTGCTTGTATTTTCGCCAGTGGGTTCTTGAGATCATGGCTGATCAAGCTCACAAAATTATGTTTAAGCTGGCTCAGTTCACGCTCGTTTTGTCCCTCTTGTTTGAGCCTCCAGTTTTTATATTCTTTGTCCGTAAGAAGCTTGGAGATAAAAGTCAGATAGGTAAGCCAAAGAGTGACGAGGGAGCTAAAAATAGGAAGCCAAACGCGGTAGATATCGAAGAGGTAAAGTGAAAGGGCTACAAGTCCAAAAGAAATCCCAATTAGGGAAATCAAAGAAAACGACACTGGAAAACGATATAAAATACCCATGCCTAGAAGGATTAAAAATAATAAGAACAGACCATAATAAAATTGAGGATACTTGTGAATCCATAGCTCATTCAGCAGATTATCTAGAATATTGGCGTGTATCTCACTTCTTGAAAGAGGGCCTACGGGAGTCAGGTATTCTGTGTTCTCTGGTTCAGCGCTTCCAATAATCACAATCTTATCTTTAAAAATATCTGGTGAGACTTTTTTGAGTAAAACATCGGAAAATTGGATTCGGTTATAGTATTCGTTTCTAAAGTTTATTAAAGACGCTTTTTCTGGAATTTTAAGTTTAGCGACTTTTTTTAAGAGATGAGTTGAAAACTGAGGAATTGGAGCCCAGCTGGATTTAAAGCTACGTACGACTCCATCAGAATCTGGAGAGAGGTCATTAAGTCCAACATTCACTGAGTAATTATAGGAGAACTTGGGGAGCTGAATCTTGCCATATCTAGAAGGGCCGCTAATCCAGGTCACATCCATTTTCTTTAACTGGTTGAGGTAATTGACAGGAGTATAGGCTTCGGAGTCAAAAAATAAATTCACACCAATGGAAAGGGGTTCTGCCTTGGAGATAAGCGTGAGGAGGTCAAACCAAATTTGGCTATTCCAAAAATAATTTTCGTTAATAGGTTGATTAAAAAGTCGATAGGGGAGAGGGGAGAAGAAACTCTTGGCGACGATATTATCCCAGTTTTTCTTAGTCATATCCACAATGATAATGCGTGAATCAGTGGGTTGAGCCTCACGGACCTTCAGACGAAGGTCGAACGAGTTCACTTCGTCATTTTGAAGAACGAAAAATCCCAAGGTCCAACAAAATAGGACTCTTAAAACAGTTGGAGTAAAATTCTTAGATTTAATAAATCTTATAATTGGGGAGAACATCAACATCTATTATATAACCATAGGAAAAAAACGAAGGTCTGTTAAGTCTATATTTACCCAGACTCTCGGCTAAGGGGAGAGAGGAAACCCATCAAACCTGCTTCAGCAGCATCTAGCGCAGAAATTTTCTCTAAGCCTGCCTACACACCGGCAAGCTGAGAGAGAACATTTTGAGCACGACGCAGGGGGGGGGCGTTTCATGGATTTTCACCTGCTATTTATCTTCGGATCTGGATATTTAGTTCAACCTGTTTTCAGTATAGACTACTTTCTTAAACAAAGGTGACTTTTTGACTGGGACGGCTAATCTGCTATATTTTCACCGAGAGTCTGTTTTTAAAGTGATAGACTCGTTGTTTTGATAAGGGGCTGTGGAAAACTCGTTTGTCCACTACAAAAAACATCTCAAGTCGAAACTAGAGTGGGCACTGAGAAAATTAAACTCGACTGAGTCACAACTCAGCCTTAATTTAATTTCCTCAGTGGGCAATCTACTTTCTCGTGAGCTGCTTTTCTCGTTTGGACAAACAAATCTTCCACAGCCCCTAAATTAATTTAAGCACTTAAGAAAGCAGAGCCAAACTTGAAAATCTATTCTGATATCAATACATTTTATTCTAAGAGTTCTCCGAAAGTCATTGTCATCGGAAATTTCGATGGTGTGCATTTGGGGCATCAAAAATTACTCAAAGAGGCAAAGGCTCAGGCGCATGAACTCTCTTCAGAGCTTTGTGTGTTGAGCTTTGATCCTCATCCACGAACTTATTTCAAAGATCCCCATTTTTTTAGAATCTACTCCAAAGCTCATAACTTAGCCAAGCTTAAAAACTTTGGAGTGGACCAAGTTTTATTAGTGCCTTTTAACGCTGCATTTGCTGAGCTTACAGATAAGGAGTTTATTGAGGTTTATTTAAATAAACCAAACTTAAGCTCCATTCATCTCGGCAAAGACTTCAGGTTTGGGCATAATCGCTGTGGCAATGTGCAAAGCCTGGAGTCATTTTTTTGGACCTTCGGTCAGCCACAGGTTCATCTCTTCAATGATTTTATAATTAAGGGCCAGAAAATCTCTTCTTCATTGATTCGGAGTTTTTTATCTGAAGGTCGCGTAGCAAAGTTAAAAGACTTTCTTGGGGAAGTTTATAACATTGAAGCTTCTATTTATTCAGACAGAGGAGTAGGAGCAGAGATAGGCACACCTACTTTAAATGTTAAGGGCAGTGAATATGGGCTTCGTAAAGGAGTTTATATCACTCAGCTTTATTGTGACGATGAACCCCTATCGTACCCAGCAATTAGTAATTTTGGAGTAAGACCGAGTTTTTTGAATACTAAGGAACTAGTTTTAGAGACGCATGTCCTCCCGGAGTCATTTATGCAGTCACCTGAAAAAATAAAAATCGAGTTTTTAGAATTTATAAGAGACGAAGTTTCTTTTGATAGTGTTGATGACTTGAAAAGCCAGATCCAAAAAGATATTAAAATCGCAAGAAAGTTTCATGAATTATAGACTTAATGCTCTTAGGTTTTAGGTCTATTAAAATGCCTATCCCGTCAATGAACTCAATGATGATTGGCTTATTACATCTTTTGAACAAAGCAGTTTTTTGGGAGTTTAGTCAGGTTTGAGTTTAAAAAGGCTTGGCTTACATTTTTGCTAGGAAAAGGCCCGAGTCCTACGCGATACCAGGTTTTCGATTTAATTAATTTTTTAGTATAAAAAGAGTTGTCAAAAACTGTTGAAAGCTCTTTAGCCATTTTTTGTGCAGCGGCCTCATTCTGATGAGCGGAGACTTGGACAAAAGATTTAGACTTTAAACTTTGAGCCGCAACAAATAACGGAGATATTTTTGAAGGGGCGGAAGCTTTGGCCTTTATGACTTCAGGTGCTTTCTCTTTAACGGCCACTTCTATGTTTTTTTCAGGCTGCTCCACTTTATCAGTTGTAGGTTTAGACTCAGTAGCCACATCTTCAATAGATTTTTCACTAGGCATTTCTTTTAAATCTTCAGGAAGATCAGAAGCGGGTACTTGAATTTCTTCAAAGACAGTTTGGTCTTTTGGATTGATGAGTTTTTTTCCAATGTAAAGACCACCGGTAAAAGCAAAAAGTGAAGCGAAAAATAACATAAAAAATTTAGCCATAATGTGATCCTTTAATGTTTATACTGAAGTGTGTCCAGTATAACTGATTAGCTTAAATACGCTCAATGTAATTTATATCCTAAAGCTTTAGAAAAACCAATATAGATCCTGCTTTAACTCGCCTATTTATCTATAGTCCTGTCTAAAATTTGACTCCTAAATCTATATTTTGACAGGCCTTTAGTCGGAGGAGAAGCTCTATGGTCATTAAAACTTGTTTATAGATTTGGTTTATAGACGTAGATCGGTGTGGCCTTAAAATTGCTTTAAATTGAATGTGAGCGTCAATATTTATTTTTTTGCATTTTTTATTAACCTAGTCTTTCTTTCTGCGACGATTGAAAGCAGCTCGAGCTTTAGGTTTATTAAGGGCGTGGAGTCATCAGCTCTGAAAATAGAATTTCCTCAGGTTGTTATGGGAGTTAAGACTTTAAAAAACTATAGACAACCTCATAAAATTAAAGTCTTTCTTCTCGCAAGCCCTGAGTTTAAGTTATTGGCACAAAAGCGCCATATAAAAAACCTGATCTATAACGCGATTTCAAATACTCCAAAACTAGAGCTCTTGGAGAGTAAAAAGAATATTCCAACATTAATTGAAAAAATGAACAGCTTTGTCCATAAGGCTGAGGTTTACGATATCTATATTGAAATTTTAGAGGAGAAGAGTTAATGGCTAAAGATATACAGCGTATTAAAGATCAGGCCCATCTACTAAACAAACTTGGCTTTAAAGAGCAGTTTGTATTAAATTATTTGGATTTTATTGAAAAAGACTATGAGTTTTGGAAGACAGAAGCCAAGGTTCATTTTAAAAAGTATTTAAATCAGTTGTTGTCACAAAGAAGTTTAAATAAAGTTAAGCCACATCTTCATTTTTATTCAGAAGATATAAATCTTCTGAAAAAAATTCATCATAGTTTTAATTCCAAAAGAGATATGCCTGTAATCACAAATTATGATGTGAAAGGTGAGAGCGAAATATCGAGAATTAAGAGTAAAAAAGATTGGTATGATTTCTACCCTAAGCTTAAGTCATTTGAGAATTCTTTAGGCTTATTCCACATTAATGAAATGAATATTGTTTCAGATCTTAAAAAAATTATTAAACCACGTGGATATATCCCAGTCACAGATTGTCTATTAATACACCCTGAAAATCTAAATGCTTTTGATTCAAATATACTGACTTGGGTTTCTAAAAACAGATATATTCCTACGGTAAACGCTGACCATCTTACATATAATTTTTTAAGTGATATTTGCCTCTCTAACAATGAAAGTCAGTGCTCGTATTATTTTTTAAACTTTAAAGAGCAAAAATTTGTTTCTGCGCAAAACTATATTGAAGATTTAAGCGACCAAGTTGAAACATTAATGACTCTCAAAAATGCGGCTTAAAATTCAAGATCACAATAAGGTCACACTTAGATTTGTCTATTCAAACCTAAGAAGTTTAGGAAAATTAAAAACAAATAGATTGTTTTGTTTTGAGAATGTGAAGGCAATTTGGTTTAAGAATTGATATTTTGATACTTCAGGGGGGATTATGTCAGCAAAAATAAAGAACTTACTCAAGCAATATAAAGAGGATGCAAGTCAACTTACGGCGGTTCAAAAGGATCGTCTAATATCTGAATATGCACCATTGATTAAGTTCATTGCTCAAAGGATTGCTTCAAGATTGCCTGCAAACATTGAACTTGATGATTTGATTTCAAGCGGTGTGATAGGACTAATGGATGCCATTGAAAAGTATGACTCTAGTCGTGATAATAAATTTAAAACCTATGCTGAGTTTAGAATCCGTGGAGCTATTTTGGATGAACTCCGAGCCCAAGATTGGGTGCCTAGATCTATACGTGATAAAGCCAAGGTCTTAAATCGTATGGTGAAAAAGTTAGAAACAGAATTAGAGCGTCCGCCAACAGATGAGGAAATAGCTGCTGGTCTTGAGATGACGATGAAAGAATACTTTGACTTGGTAAACCAAGTTCGTCCCGTAAGTTTGCTTTCAATAGATGAACAAGGGACTTATAGCCAAAACGATAAAAAATCATTACTCGGTATTTTAGAGCGCAAAAAACATAGCGATCCCTTTTTTGAGTTGAATCAAAAGAAAATGAAAAAAATCATTGCTAAATCCATTAGCACTTTGCCTGAAAGACAAAGGATGGTTTTGTCTTTGTATTATTATGAAGATTTAAACTTAAAAGAGATTGGGAAAATTTTAAGAGTGACTGAAAGTCGTATTTCTCAACTTCACGCCCAAGCTGTAAATCGTCTTAAAATTAAGCTTCACGAAAACATGTCTGAAACTTCAGACTTGCAAGCGGCTTAGTTTTGATTTGTTTTATCTAAAAACTTGGTTTTAATTTTTTTAATCAACCGAGCTTCCGTTTGCCTTGCCGCCTCTCGAGTGACGCCCCAGATATCACCTAAAGACTTAAGTGTCACAGGTTCATCAGAAAGTAATCTTTTTTCTAAAAGCAAAATCTCTTTCGGATTGAGTTCTGGCTTTAATTCATTAATAGTTTCTGTCAGGTTTTCTAAGGTTTCAAAATGCATCAAGCTTTCATCTGCAAGGTTTAAGCTTTCGTCTTCCTGAAAATCTAATATTTTTGTTGAAGAGTCCCCGCTTATACTTTGATCCAAGCTGAGATCTCTTGAGGAAAGTCGGCCCTGCATTTGTGTGATATCTTTTTCTTTTACGTCCAAACGCTCTGAAAGGAGTTTCGGGGTAGGGCTCTCTCCAGCTCGAATGAGTTTTTGTTTTTCTTTTTCCAAGCGATAAAAAAGTTTGCGATCCTTCGAGTTCGTTCCAATGCGAACCATACTGTGTTGCCTCATTAAGTAATCTTGAATGTAGCCACGTATCCACCAAACTGCATAAGTGATAATTCGAGCTCCTTTATAGGGATTATACTCCTTAACAGCTTGCATAAGTCCGATATTACCCTCTTGGACAAGATCGATCAGCTTGCCTCCAAATTTTGAGTATTCAGTGGCGATCTTAATTACAAATCTTAGGTTCGAAGTGACGAGTTTTTCAGCTAATTTAGGGTCTTTGGTTTCAAAATACTCTTTGGCGATTTCTTTTTCTTCATCAGGAGTGAGTAAGGGGTAGCGACTCACCTCTTCGATGTACTGAGACATCATATCCTGGGGGCTTTTGGCAACAATAGGATTGGAGTTTTTCAAGTCTTTAGATTTAGGTTTATCAGACATACCATTGACTATAAAAAAGATTATCTCTGGAGTCATATCCGAATTTAAAGTCTTACTCCGCTAAGTATAATGTTGTTTCGCTCATGCCCTATGCTTATACTGTCCTCTGGCCATTTTTCAAGAGTTAGAAATGAGGGCAATAATAAGGAGAAATCATGTATCGAAGCCATTATTGCGGTGAAGTACGTCTCAACGATCTCGACCAAAAAGTCACTGTTTCAGGGTGGGTGGACTCTAGGCGTGATCATGGTGGGTTGGCTTTTCTAGATCTGAGAGATATCCGAGGGCTTTTGCAAGTGGTTGTGGACCCCAAGCTCTGTCCAGAAGTGAAAGATGTACGTAAAGAATATGTTATTAAGATTGTGGGATCGGTGACGGAGCGGCCGGAGGGGATGAAGAACTCAAACCTCCCAACGGGGGACATTGAAATACAGACTGAGACTCTACAGGTTTTATCTGAAGCTCAGACTCTAGCTTTTGACCCCAATGATTCAAAGGTGACTGAAAATTTAAGACTGGAATATCGCTACTTGGATATTAGGTCAACTCGGCTCACTCAAAATTTAAAAATCAGACATGAGCTCAATCAGTTTCTTCGTTCTTTTTTAAACGAAGAGTCTTTTTTTGAGATTGAAACTCCTATTTTATATAAAAGCACACCTGAAGGAGCCAGGGATTATCTAGTGCCCTCAAGAGTGCACCCTGGGCAATTTTACGCTCTTCCCCAAAGTCCCCAAACCTTAAAGCAGCTTTTAATGATTGGGGGGATGGATCGTTACTACCAATTGGCCCGCTGTTTCCGTGATGAGGACCTCCGGGCGGAGCGCCAGCCAGAGTTTACCCAGTTGGATATGGAGCTCTCCTTTTGTACTTTGGAAGAAGTTTTAAATTTAAATGAAAAGCTCGCCCGAGAAATCTGGAAAAAATTTAGAAACACAGAGCTTGAACCCCTTCCACGCCTGACCTATGACGAGGCTATGACCACCTATGGAAACGACAAACCTGATTTGAGATTTGATTTAAAAATTCATGACTTATCTGAAATGAGTGGAGCTCTGGGTTTTAAAGTCTTTGACACAGCCTTGTCTAAGGGGGGAGCCATTAAGGGCGTTTACCTTTCTGATGAAAACTCTGCTGGTCTACCTTCTAGAGGGCAACTTGATAAATGGACAGAGCTTGCCAAGTCATTTGGTGCGGGCGGACTCATTTGGATTAAATTTGATGGGAGTGAATTCAGCTCACCCATCAAAAAATTTCTGACACCAGAGTGGATCGAATCTATTAGGGCTCAGCTTAGTGTGACGCAAGGAACTGTTTTTATTGTTGCCGATGAAAAGCCTATGGTTCATAAAGTTTTAGGCCAACTTCGTTTAGTATTAAGGGATCAATTTGATTTAGCTAAGGGGCAGCCTGATAAGTTATGCTGGATTGTAAAATTTCCATTGTTTGATTATGACTCCCAGGAAAAAAGATATGTTTCATGTCATCACCCTTTCACCTTACCGAGTCCAGGCTTGGAGTTTACTCCTGAGAACTATTCAAAACTGTCATCTGAGTCCTATGATTTAGTTTGTAATGGTTATGAAATTGCTGGGGGGAGCTTAAGAATTTATGATTCAAAAATGCAGGAACAGGTATTTGCTGCTTTAAATATTTCCCCTGAAGAAGCCCAAGAGCGTTTTGGATTTTTTATTGAAGCTCTAAAGTACGGAACCCCACCCCATGGAGGAATTGCCTGGGGTGTGGACCGCTTGGCTATGATTTTATGTGATACAGAGGCCATCCGAGATGTGATCGCTTTTCCAAAAACAACAAAAGCCAGCTGCCAGATGTCACAAAGTCCAAGCTCAGTAGATCACACACAGTTGATCGAATTAGGAATTTCAGTGAGAGAGAACCTAAAAGCAAAAGACACTTAAAGGATATTACATTAGAGGCTCTAATAAAAACCCTGAGCTTTCAAGTTGGGTGAGCCTCTCAATGCTTTTAATGCGTCTGAGAGGGCCCTCTCGTTCAAGACATATAAAAACGGGACGGCTTTGTAGTATGACGCCTCTTATGGTCTGTAAGGCCCAGTGGGGGGCTCCCATTTGTATTAGAACTTCTAGACGATAGAGAGCTTCTTTCCCTGAGGAGCTATGTATGCTGGCCATTGAGCCTTGGTGTCCTGTGGATAAAGCTAATAAAAAATCTTTGGCTTCCACGCCTCTTATTTCACCCATGATGATACGGTCTGGCCTCATTCTTAAGGATTCTTTGATGAGCTCTGAAGCCTCAATAGCTGGATAAACATTTTTTATTTGTGGACGGCATAGTAGAATTAAACTCATGAGATTGGGTATTTGGAGCTCTGGAGTGTCTTCAATAATAATACAACGCTCTGTTTGAGCTTCGGCTAAGCAGGCATTCATAAGTGTGGTTTTACCAGTTCCAGTAGGTCCTACAAAAATCAGATTTTGCTTTTCTTTCACTAGGCTATACAAGCCTTTTATTTCTTGAGCTGATAGTCCAAACTCCTCTAAACTAAGACGAGACTTAAAGTGTCGTCTTAAGCTCAAGCTCGTGCCGATGGGGCTTAAGGGGGGCTTGATAATATGCACCCTAAAGTCTCTCCAGCGACCTTGGCCAGAGGGAAATTCAAAGTCCACGGCTCTTAAAAAATCATTGGAGACTTCATCTACGAAAGATGAATACTGATCTCGGTTTAAAAAACCTATGGGATGAACGCATAGTTTGCCAGATTTTTCGAAGATGATATTTTCTGGTCCATTGCAGCTAATTTCTCTGACGTCGTTGTCTTTAATCAGATCAGTAACAGGGCCAAATTCAAAAAATTCTTGATACAGAATTTTTTCTTCATCTTGTGAGAGTAGGTTTGTGTGATGTTTGAAAATCTTTATCTTTTCTTTAAGCTGTTTTTCTGAGTCGATCTCATCTCTTGAAACTTGCTCGTAGCAACGGCTTAAGTAAGATTTATAATCTTGATTCATATTTTCAAAAAATGTTTTAAGAGCTGTCATAGTTTTGAACTCTCCTGCTCCCATTTTAAAAAAACATGAAGATCCTTAGCATCTTGGGATTTATTTTTTTTAGAAAAAAACTCTTTTAAAAAAGGAATCTGAGCTAAAATTGGAAGCCCCTCTGAAGATATCGACTCTAGATTTTTTTGAAATGACAATGCTGGTGCCCACTCATTGGGTTGGAGATGAATTTTTGATTTAAAAGAGTCTTTTAGGAAAATAGGAACAGCCCCACTTGCTGGAGAAGCAACACCTAAGCTCAGATTAAAATCTAAGCTTAAGGATTGAGTTCCAAGGACCTCGGCATGAGCTTCAATTTGTAATCCAAACTTTTTCCAAGAGACTTTTTGCTGCCATCGGTGAGATTGTGAGATGGGGTAATCTCCACCAGATTCAAAATGGCTCTTTTCGTTTTGGAAAAGAGCCATTTTAAGAGTTTTAAATTGCCCTAAATTATGTTGAGCCTTGAGCCCCCCTGCCCTGATTTTAAGGCTTTCAAGCCTCCCAGTAAAAAGATCGAAATTTAAAAATCCTCCATTCCAATCGGCCCCTCTTTGCTTATCTTGGGATTTTGTTTTTTGAGTGAACAAAACTAAGATGTGTCCTAAGCTTTTAGAGAGGCGAGAGGAGTGGAGCTTTAGACCTGTAGCTTTCATTTGTCTGCTGAGTTTTTCCCCGGACCTCAATTTGATGTATGGAGAGAGCCCCTCAATATGGAGCTGAAAGGGGAGGTGTCCCCAGCGCTTTTGAAATTCAGACTTAAATTTTTCGAACTCTTGGGGATGGAGGCGACCTTCAAAAATGAGAGGTGAAGCAAGGCTGCTGTTCCAGTTCCAAAACTTAAGATAGTCACTTGTTTTTATCCAGGTCCCATTTAGCTTGAGTGTTCCAAACTGGTATTCAAGTTTTAGATCAGGGTGAGTGATTACAAATTCTTTCAATTCTGTCCAAACTTTAAGCAAGGGCTGCTCGACGATGTAGATAGAGTAAGTGTTAGTGTTCAACTGCAGTTCAGTGAAGCCTAACTCTTTGGCAATGAGAGTGATCCGACGGGGAGACTCTTTGACCTTTAAAATATTTCGGGTGATGTGAAGTCTTCTTAATGGATTTTTGAATTGAAGTATTTTTTTTTGACCCAACCCCATCAGTACTAATTTCGAGCCTTGGGTTGAGTGTAATGTTTGGCCATGGCTAAAAGAGTTTGAGCTAAAAACAAAACAAAGAAAAAAAATGATCTTAAAGCAGTTAGTGGGCATTGTGGAATCAACATATGCTATATCAATGCCATGCTAAAAGTGATCTTAGAGCTAAGATATTGAGCTGGAAGTCCGATTTAACGTCCGGAGAGCCCCCAAAAATTAGGTTTCCCCTAATACCCAGATTCGCGGATAAGCGGCGGTAAAAACCCATGAAACGCCCTCCCTCAGCGTCGTGCTCAAAATGTTCTCTTTTCACCGTACAGGTGAGTACGATTCAAGAGAAAATTTCTGCGCTAGACACTGCTGAAGCACGTTTG
>CALGWV010000046.1 GCA_937936325.1 uncultured Bdellovibrionales bacterium
TGAATTCCCAGGTTAAAACTAGCTAATGGCGAAGTCCCTTTATCAAAAATGCAAACAGCTTCCAATCAAAGGATCTGCTCGGGATCAACTCTTAAGAGCGAGCCTCAGTATCTGTCTTAATTTAGCTGAAGGAAGTGCAAAGCAAACTGATAAAGAGAGAAGGCGATATTACTTCATAGCACTTGGCTCGCTTAAGAGAAGTTTACTGTTTATGAGAGTGAGATAATTTTGAAACTTTAATCTCAGATACTGATCAGCTGGGTGCCAGTCTCTATAAGCTGACTTAAGTCTACCAGCCCCTGAAGCCGGGGGGCCTTGGGGCCTGGATTGTTCCTTGAACCCCCAATTTTAGAAGAGAACCAAGAAACTTTTAAAACTCATACCTCTTTTGGGGCTGTTTTAAAATTAATATTATGGAGGTAGGATTTTTTCGCAGTACTCAAATTTGCATAGTATCTAGATGCTGTGAGCTATTAATTTTTACATAGTTCTTAGTTTCATACTTTGAGGTGACAAAAAGCTTATTGTGAAAACCGATAAACAATAAAAATAATAGTTCCATGATAGAAAAATAGAATCTTGGAAAAACTTTCTAGGGAAAAAAGCCTAAAGCGTTCAGCGTTGCGCAGGGCGTATCTTGAAGTGCGTTCACGAAGTGATGCTCTTGCAAGAGACGAGCTGCAGCCGAAAGCGTGCTTTAGGTTTTGGGTTTTTCCCTAGAAAATTTATCCAAAACCCATTTTCCAAGTGTGTTAGCTCCAATTTTATGGGATGTTAAACTTCTATGAACACGATTTATTTAGACAATAATGCCACCACACCTTATCACCCTGATGTGAAGCAGTGGTTGAAGACAGAAGCTGGAGATCTTTGGGGCAACCCCAGTGCCATGACGCAAACGGGTCGCCCGGTAAAAAAGCTTCTCAGAGAGTCTAGAAAAAGTTTTTCTAAGCTTCTGGATGTGCGTCCAACAGAGCTGATTTTTACTTCAGGAGGAACAGAGTCTAATTATATTTCTTTAAATCAATTTCAAAATTCTGAGGACTCTTGTCCCCATGTCATAAGCTCTTGTGTTGAGCACCCCAGTGTTTTAAAGAGCTTAATGCAGTGGGAGGCAGAAGGAAAAATTAAACTTCATTTAATAGATGTGAATAAAAAAGCTCAGCTTAATGTAGATCAATACGAGCAAATTTTAAAAGACAATAAAATTTATTTAGTAAGCCTTATGTATGCCAATAATGAAGTGGGGATGGTTTTTCCAATTCAAAAACTATGTGCTTTGGCTCATGAACATGGAGCTCTTTTTCATTCAGATATGACTCAAGCCTTGGGCAAGTCAAAGTTTAATCTTAAAAGCCTTGGGGTAGATTATGCCACTTTTGCGAGTCATAAATTTTATGCTCTCAAAGGAGCTGGGATTTTGTACGTGAAACAGGGGGTGGCTTTTAAAAATGTCATCATTGGTGGAGGACAAGAGCGCTCTCGTCGGGCGGGAACCGAAAATATCTTGTCGATAGGTTCTATGGGCCGTGTGGTCCCTTATCTATTAGGATCGGGTTCTTACATTAAAAAAATGAGAACATTGAGAGATTTTTTTGAATCTGAGCTCACAAAAAATGTGAATGGGGTGAAGGTGAATGGAACTTTAGTGGATCGACTCCCCAACACGAGCCACTTCTTTGTTGAGGGGGTAGAGGCTGAGAACCTGCTGATGCGCTTAGATCTTGTGGGGATCTCTGTAAACACAGGTGCGGCCTGCAGTGCCGGCTCTCCTGAGCCCAGCCCGGTATTACTTCAAATGGGGTTTTCTAGATCTGAGGCTCAATCCTCAATAAGAGTCTCATTAGGCTGGGAAAACACCCGGGAAGATATACAAAAGACCTTAGATGCGTTATATGAAATAGTTCCTAAGCTTAGGAATTTATAGAGGTTTTAAACGTGTCAGGAAAAAAAGTACTCGTCGCCATGAGCGGCGGCGTAGATAGTTCTGTAGCAGCGGGTCTTCTCATCGAACAAGGTTATGAGGTTATTGGCTGCACAATGCAGGTGTGGGATTACACTCAGTGTTCTGTGGATGAAGGTATGGGAACATGCTGCTCTAGCCAGGACGTGGACGATGCTCGAGCTGTGGCTGATGAGTTGGGGATCCCTTTTTACGTCATTAATTGTGAAGATGAGTTTAAAGAAAAAGTCATTCAGCCTTTTGTGGACTCTTACCTCAAGGGCGAAACGCCCATTCCCTGTGTGAATTGCAATACATTTTTAAAATTCGATCATCTTGTAAAAAAAATGAAGGCTTTGGATTGTGATTATTTAGCGACAGGGCATTATGCCCAAGTGGGTGTCAGCCCCTATGGCCAGCCGGCTGTTTTTACCAGTGTAGACACACATAAAGATCAAACTTATTTTCTTTTTACTCTCGACCCTGAGCTTATACCCAAACTTTTATTTCCTGTTGGAGCTATGGAAAAACCTGAAGTGAGAGAGTGGGCTTTAAAGAAAGGCTGGTCTGTGTCCAAAAAGAAAGACTCCACCGGAATTTGTTTTGTTGGAAACGACAGTTATAAAAACTTTGTCAATAAACATTCAAACACGAGCCAACATAAACCAGGAAGCATAAAGCTCTATCCAGAAAATGAAATCTTAGGAGCCCATGCGGGCATTCATAATTTTACTATTGGTCAGCGTAAAGCCTTAGGTGTGAACTTTAATGAAGCTTTATTTGTGAAGTCTTTAGATCCAGACTCAGGTGATGTGTTCTTGTGTCGAGATTCTGATCTCTATTCAAGAGATCTTGTTTTAAAAGATATTCATTTGTTGGATGATTTTAAATCAGGTGAGGTGCTCTCTTTAAAGATTAGGTATGCTCATGAAGCGGCACTCGGAGCTATTGAAAAATCCCAAGATCATAAATCCTTAAAAGTGAAATTCAAAGATCCCCAACGTGCTATTACTCCTGGACAAGCCGTGGTGATTTACCGTGGTAAGCAGCTTCTTGGTGGGGGCTGGATTCATGGCTGATTATAATTATAAAATTCATAGCTTTGGCTGCAAGGTGAATACCTATGATGCCAGCCTTTTAGGTAAAAATTTAAATGGAAAACGTGAGCAAGATAAGGATGTGGAAGTCCATGTGATTAACTCTTGCGCTGTGACGGCGAAGGCCAGTCAGGAATCCGTAAAATTAGCCAGGCGAATTAAAAAAAATCATCCTAAATCCAAAGTTGTGATCACGGGATGCGCGGCTCAAGTGGATCATAAAAATTTATCCACCTCTAGAGAAGTAGACCTGATAGTGGCCAATTCACATAAGTCAGAATTAAATGATAAAATTCAATCTCTTCTAAAAGGTGAAAAATTAGATAAGCTCTACCGCTCTAACATTTTTAAGAAAGAAGATTTAGAAGCTGGCGCAGGACTGGAAGAAGGCCGGACTCGTGTTTTCTTAAAAGTGCAAGATGGCTGTGACAGTTTTTGCAGCTACTGTGTGATTCCTTTTGCCAGAGGAAAGAGCAGAAGTCTCGGTGTCGAACACCTCAGTGAGCAGGTCAATAAATTTTATTCCGACGGTATACGAGAAGTGGTTCTTACAGGCATTCATCTAGGAGATTATAGAGATGCTGAGCTTGGTTTAGAAGACCTTGTGGAAGCTTTGCTTCTAAAGACAAAAATGCCGCGAATCAAAATTTCATCACTTGAGCCTCAAGAACTTACTCCTAGGTTGTTGGAGATTTATCAAGATGACCGCATGGGGAAGCATTTTCACATTAGTCTTCAATCTGCTTGTGATCAAATTCTTGAATCCATGAAAAGACAATACCGTGTGAAAGATATCGAAACTTGTTTGCAACAAATTCAAAATAAGTTCGAGGCTTACGTAGGTATGGATGTCATTGTGGGGTTCCCTGGTGAAACCCAGGCTCAATTTGATGAGACATTCCAAAGGTTAAACTCTTTACCATGGACTAAGGCTCATGTTTTCCCGTTTAGCCCAAGACCTCAAACCAAAGCTTACCGAATGGAACATCAGTTAGATCGTTCGGAAATCTTGCAAAGATCTAAAATTATTAGAGGGCTGGCTACAGCGAGGCTTCAATCCGAATCTAAAAAACAAATTGGAAAAACTCACTATGTTCTACCGCTAAAGTCTCACTTGGGTCTTTCTAAAAACGGCTGGCAAGTGAGGACTAAACAAGAGCTTAATTTAGAGTCTCACCAAGAAAAGGTCAAAATTGAAGCTTTATCGAATCTTTCCAGCACCCAGATGACACTTTTAGGAAGTTTAATTCTATGAATTTTGAAAAACTAAAAAAATTATTTATTGATCCTCAATGGTTAGAGGCTGCTTTAACACATAAGAGTCAGCCTAGACATTTTGTTTGCACTACTGATAAAGATAATGAACGACTGGAGTTTTTGGGTGATTCAGTTGTGCAAATGATGATTACAGAAATGCTTTATCTGAAGTTCCCATTTGACGATGAGGGCGTTTTGTCAAAACTAAGAGCCAGATTTGTGGGAGCTGCTAAGCTTGCCGAAATTGCTAAGAGTTTGGAGTTGGATCAGCATATCCATTCTGAAGATATAGCCAGTAATGAGAGAATACTTTCAAGCCTCCTTGAAGCCGTAGTTGGAGCCCTCTATTTGGATCAGGGAAAAGTAGGGGCTTACCACTTTGTTAAAACCATATTTGAAGACTCAATGCCTGAGAATCTCTCTGATCTGACTTGGGATCTTGATTATAAGACCAGGCTGCAAGAGTGGACTCAATCTCAAGATAAATCAGTGCCTGAGTATAAACTCGTAAGTGAAACAGGGCCGGATCATGAAAAAGAATTTACTGTTGAAGTCACTTTTTTAAGTTATAAGTATCAAGCTGGCGCTAATTCTATAAAAAAAGCAGGACAAATGGCCGCAAAACTAGCTATTGAGACACTTAACATTGGGACAAAAGAATGAGATTAAAAGTGGGATACGTGGGAGTGGTAGGACTTCCAAACGCAGGTAAGAGCACTCTTGCAAACCAATTGATTGGTGAAAAGGTATCTATCATCAGTTCAAAAGCTCAAACCACAAGGCAAAAGGTTTTAGGCATCTTGACCCAAGAAGATGCCCAAATGATTTTTATCGACGCTCCTGGATTTATTAAATCCAATGAGGGCATAAATAAATTTCTTCAACAGGAGTGGGAGGGAGTGCTTAAAGAATCAGATGTCCTCCTAGGAGTTTTGAACTTGGATGCCAAATCCGAACAATCTTTAGATGATGTATTGAAAACTCTTTCTCATTTTAAAAAAGAAAAATTTATATTCATCAACAAGATGGATCTTCTTAAGCCAGAAAGATTATTTTTATTAGAGCAAAAATTAAGAGATTATAATCTGGAGTACTTATTTGGTACGGCTACTAAAATTAAGCCAGAACTTAAAGATCAATTGATTGGTGAGTTAAAAAAACGTCTTCCTGATGCGGATCATTTTTTGTTTGAACCAGATCTTTATACAAGCCAAACCTTAAGAGAGATGTGTGAAGAGTTAATTAGAGAGAGTGCTTTTGTGCGCGTAGGGCAAGAAGTTCCCTATCAACTTGCTGTTAAAATTAGAAGTTTTAAAGAAGAGCCTGCCCTGACTCGAATACATGCTGATTTAATCGTCACCCATGCTCGCTATAAAAAAATATTAGTGGGATCAGGAGGCGCAAAGATAAAAAAAATTGGAACCGACGCTAGAAAAAAAATGGAAAAATTACTAGATCAAAAAGTTTATTTAGAGCTTATGGTTAAAGTGAGAGACTCCTGGACCCAGAATAAAACCCTTTTAAAAGAGTATGGCTATGATGGAAATAAAAAGTAACTCTCTTTTACGAGTCGCCTTAGTGGGGCGGCCTAATGTGGGCAAGTCCAGCTTGTTTAATTATCTCACACGCTCCAGAAAAGCACTTGTCAAAAATATCCCTGGTGTCACAAGAGACATAAAAAAAGGTCAAGCTCTTTGGTGGGGGCACCAGTTTGAAGTTTGGGATACGGGCGGTGTCACACAAAACGCAGAAGATGTTTTTGAGATGGTTAAAGACCAGGTGATGGAGGTTCTGAATAAAGTCGATCTCATAATCCTAATGTTAGATGGACCCACAGGGCCCATGCCTGATGATTCATTTTTAATTCAACTTATTAAAAAAACAAACAAGCCCTATAAAATTGTTGTCAATAAATTAGACCGAATTGAAAACGATGAGTATCAAATCAATGAGTTTTATAGTCTGGGCGAAGACTTTATGCCTATTGCAGTGCAGACCTCAAATAGCGTCGATGAGCTTATCGAGTGGATTGGAGATCACAGGACTGGGGGCGAGTATGAATTTCCAGATGAGAATACCAAAATAGATGAACCTATACGCTTGTCTGTTTTGGGAAAGCCCAATGTGGGTAAAAGCTCACTTGTGAACTGGATTTTGGGTGAAAACAAACAAATTGTTTTTGATGAACCTGGAACGACTCTAGATGCCATTGATCATCCTTTTGAGTTTGAGGGTAAAAAATACATTTTAACAGATACTGCTGGTCTACGTAAAAAAGCGATGGCTGAAGATTTGGAATCCTTGGGTGGAATCCAGGCCATGAAGGCTTTGAATTCATCAGACATTATCGTTTTAATTGTAGATGTTGTGCATGGGCCCACAAAGCAAGATGCTCAAATAATAGAGCAGGCTATCGATTCACATAAAGCCATACTGATAGTAGGCAATAAAGTAGATTTAGCGTTTGAGTTGGATCCTAATTTTAAAGACAGGTTTAGGAAGCAAATTGCAAAAACCTTTCATTTTTTCAAAGATGTGAGAGTGTGCTTTATTTCTGCACTAACGGGCAAGGGTGTTTATCCTATGCTGAGGGAAGTTCATAATATTTGGAATGATCTCAACTTAAGGATTCCCACTTCCAAATTAAATAAATTCTTTACAGAAGTGATACGTAAAGCACCAGCTCCAGTCTGGGGAACGGAAAATGTGAAATTCTATTATTTAACTCAAACCAGGCAAAGACCCCCTAGTTTCATAGCTTTTGCTAATCATCCCAAAGGGGTGACCCCTTCTTATCGTCGCTTTTTATCTAAGCAGATCCAAAAAAACTGGAATATCCTTGGAATCCCTGTCAGAATATTTATTATGAAAAGTGGAAAAAAGTAATTCTTTTCAACTTAGAAAAATTTATTCCCCAGATCCACGGATCTGGGGAAGTAGTAGCTGTTGATTGTTTAGCTAAAGCTTGGGTGAGTTATCAATAGTCCTTAGGTTTAGTAATAACTAATTTGTAATATTTAAGTTTACATTATGTATGGGGTCTATGAAATTTAAGTTTAAACTTCCTGATTTTGATTTCACAAGAACATCATACTTTGTGGCAGTCTCTACCACATTTGGTTTGGGTAACTTGTGGCGTTTTCCCTATATTGCTTCTGAAAATGGATACGGTGCTTTCTTGTGGCTTTACATCACTTTATCACTTTTAGTTGGTGCTCCTTTGCTAATCAATGAAATCCTATTGGGAAAGACAATGGGGTTAAAAAAATTCAAACACTATCAAAGTTTTTTTTTAAGTCATACTCATTCTAATGAGCAAAATTTTTTAGGAAGAGTTATTTGCTTCTTTCCCACAGCCGTGAGCACTTTGACCCTCATTTATTTTTCTGTTCTGGGTGGTTGGGTCATTTTCATGTTTGTTCAAAGTTTTATGTTTCAAGTGGGGCAAAATAAGGCTTACTTTGACGGAGTTTTCTTTCAACTCATAGAGCGGCCCTATTTGCAGATTCTGTTGGCCAGTGTTCATTTGATTTTTGCATTCTGGGCCTCAACACCAAAGCTGAAGAAAGTAATCTCTCTTCTTTCGTGTTTATTGTTTCCGCTATTTTTGGGGATATTATTTTTCTTGTTGTACGAAATTTTCAACTCACAATCTTCTCACTGGACCTTTCTGCAAATGCTTTATCCTAACTTTCGATCCTTAAAGCCTGAGAGTCTGCAATTTGCTCTCGGCCATGTGATTTTTACGATGAGTGTGGGTTATGGTTCTATGGTTTTTTTCGGGAAAAGGCTCACGGCTAGAGATTCTGCTGTTGCGACAGGGTCTAGAGTAGTCATTCAAGATGTGATTTTTAGTTTGTCTGCATATTTTGTATTTGTTTTGATGACTCAGTTTGCATTATGGCCTGTGCAATCCTTTGAGATATTATTTACAGCTATATCGAAGTACCTGGAACAAGAGAGTATTTCACATATTTGGGCCCTGTTCTTTTTTGGCTTTGTATATTTAACAGCTTTGAATGCAAGTGTTTCAATAGTAGATGTTATAAAGAGAGACTTGGATTACTACGGAAGTGCAGAGAAATACAAATTTAAGTTGATCTTAATTTTATTATTAGGCACTTTAGCCATAGCCACTTTAATATTGCCAGATCTAAGACGTGGATTCTTAGATTACTTTTTTATTTTTGATGATGTATTGATCAATTGGCTTTTGCCTGTAGCCGCTATCGGATTTTCCTGGTTATGTTTAAGGAGATTTGAACGAGGGACTTTGGAAGCTGAGTTCAAGACCAGTGACTTTCCCCAAGGGCATCGTCTTCTTGTATACTGGTCCTTTCTAATTAGAGTATTTGTGCCAGCATTATTCCTTTTTTCAATTTCTCTGAGACTTTTTATTTAAAGTTTAGTGATACTTTGTCTAGGAATTATGGAAGGTTTGTTTATTAGAAAGAAAAGCAGTTCATGGAAAAAGCAAATATTTCACAGGCAAAATTAAGAATCTTTTCTATAACTACTTGTGCGTGTCTCGAATTCGACATGCTGGCTTCAAAAATACAGATCGTATTCAAAGTCAGTGAGCGTAGACTAAATAAATTTTTATATAGTCATGAGTCTACTTACAAATTTGTGAGAGAGAGCAATCTAGAGTTTAGATATGATATGGATTTTATAGCGCTATATCGAATTCAGAACACGCTCTAATTTTTCGTTTCGAAGATTATTTTTTTTTTTAACACCTCAAGTACTTCGCTAGATCTCAAAAAGACTCTTTCTTGGTCCAGTTTTTTTTTTATAAAAGTCTAGTTTGTATAAATTGCCTTAAAACTTGCTCCTTTTGTCCAGAGTGATATTCGACACATTATTACAATTCACTCACGATTAAAGATGAACAAAAATTATAAGTTTAGGTTGAGGAATTTTTATGATCTGGATTTGTATGTTGTTTTTAGTGGTTTTAAATTTTTTAAAAATTAAAATCTATGATGGAAACCCAACGATATAGGATGAAATTTTGAAGTACTTCATAGCAATTCTCTTACTATTTTCTCTATCAATTCATTTCAAAGTCCATGCTGTAAACATTCAGCAGTTTGTGAGGTCTAACTCTATGTCTTATGAAATGCTAGAAGATGCCAGGTTGAGAAATAGCCATGTGCACAATGAATCTGACTTTATATTTACTCTGGGAGCCAGTTGGGTTGAATCTCCCTTAACAATTAAGACGGATGACAACTCACAACAGTTGGGAACAGTCATTGAAAATATGTTAGGGATTCATTTAGGACTAGGTTTACATCTCACTCGTTCGTTGCAGATCGGAGCGACTACAACTTACAGTCTTTTTGATGAAACTTCTGGTGGCTCTAAACAGGGAATTGGAGATCTGCAGTTAAACTTAAAATGGCGTTTTCTATCAATGGAAAGAAACGCCTTAGCAATTATGCCATTGATTTCTTTTGATATAGGACAGGGAGAAATTATTGCCCCAACAGTGAATGGCCCAATGAAGACAAACATTCTTTCAGACCAATCGCTAGGTTATGGAGCGATGTTTATTTATGAAAGACTTTTTAAAGATTTCAATTTTACAGCTAACCTTGGATACAAATACGCCAAAGGGGCAACCTTTGACGATATTAACCTTATTCACAGATTCTACACCGGGTTTGGAGCCTATATTCCTTTACAAAAAAGCTGGGGATTAAACCTTGAGTGGATGCGAGCTTGGTCATGGCCTCTGGGGAACTCAAATCAAAACCCTAATGAGTTTTATGTGGGTACGAGTTTTGGTCTTTTAAGAAACCTTTCTGGTTATCTTGGAGCGAGTCTTGGAAACCAGGTGTTAAAGTTTGATGGAAACGATCTTAGAGTTTCTGGGGGTATTAAATGGGCTCCCAGAATTTGGAGTGATGCTAGAAAGCCAATTGTAGAAGTGATCGGCGAAAAGCCTCAGATCTGCTTAAGAAAGCCAGTATTCGGAAACTCTAACTTTGCCATTATTCGTTTTCCAACGGATGTGGATCAAATTTACCAAATGCAGAATTTAATACCTATGGGGCAAAAAATTCATGAACGGTTAAGTGATATCTCAAAAATTGAGATTTCTGGTCATACTTCTGCATCCGCAAGCCAGGCGTATAATATGAAGCTGGCTCAAAAAAGAGCTAAATCTATTTATGATTTTCTAATTAGTTTTGGAATATCTAAAGAATTAATGGAGATGGAAGCTTATGGGGAAAGTAAGCTTCTTAGTAATATGTACGAGACTAATAATGAGATTGATAACCCTATGGACAGAAGGGTTGAGATCTTTATTCATACTAAAAATAAAAATACAAAAAGTTGCTCTCCAAATCCTCAAGAAGTAATAAAAAAAATTCAGAAAAAAAATATAGAAAGCAACGGAGAAAGCTATGAAATTAAATAGTTTAAGATGGGTACTAATTTACTCTCTATTTGGAGTGCTCTCTTGTGCTTCAAGGGGGATGTATCTTTCAGAACAAATTCCTGAGTTTCACGAAAGCTTTGAAGATGAAAAGAAAATGATTTTTGCTCAGGGCGAAGATTTAGATAAGATTGTTTATGATAACTCTTCAAATGAAGAGCAAAGATCTCTCACTCACGAAAAAGAGTTCTTGCCTCAGCTTTCCCAATCACAAGTGTCTAAACAAAAAAGAGGGCTTGCCAGTGAAAGTCATCTTGAATCTGAAAACTATTTAGACATATCTAGTTTTGAAGACCCTAGATCTATGAATCCTCCGTACCCTAAGAATCTAGTTAATATTTTCTTTAGTGCAGATGCCTCTGTATTAAGAGGTTTAGCCTCCATAACCGAGGTATATAAGTCAAAAGATGGAGACACAGTTGAAAGTATTTTGAATAAGAATTGTATATCAGCATCATGCTGGAAAAAATTCATACAAAATAATCCTAAAATTTTTAAATTAAAAATTGGTGATAGCATCAACCTTACCAGAGAGGTCCGGCCTTGAAGCATACTCTAAGTATTCTCTTTTTTGTTCTTTTCTTTATTGCCGGTTGTGGTGAGAACCATCACATTACAGGTGTAAGTACGGCTCCTCCGGAGTTTTATTTAGACATACAGGCAGATCAATGTGTGCAAGCGGGTAAACCTAGTTCTGTGATTGCAGGAACTTGTGCCAAGAATGGGGACGTAGTCACCATCACCTCCTTGGATGCAGTGCCTACGACGGCAACATGCGTGTGTGCTGCAAATGCATTTTCGTGTGGACCAATGACATTTAGTGGAACGGGTCCGAATGCCAACTTCCCAATCATTGAGGGGGAAATTGTTCACGGAGCTATGGCTTCAGTGATAAACGACAAAGCCAATACAGCTATTTGCCCTATTGATCTTAAAGTTGTTAAGTCTGTAGATAAAACAGACCCTCAGCCTGGGGACACCATAGTTTATTCCATTGCTGTCACAAACAATGGTCCAGGCCATGCAACAAATGTGAGTCTTGTGGACACCTTGCCCGCTGGAGTGACATATGTTTCAGACACTAGTGGGGGAAGCTACAGCTCCGCTACTGGACTTTGGACTATTGGAACCTTAAACGAATCAACAACTGTGACTTTAGACATTACAGCTACTGTTGATATAGCCAGTCTTGGAAAAACAATCACCAATAGAATTACAACTGTGGCCATGGATCAGCCTGAAGCTACTAACGTAGATAATGATGTGCTCGATGCCACTATCTATGTTTCTAGTCGTACAGATCTTGAGACAAGCAAAGCTGTAAGTAATGCCACACCTGATGAAGGTGAAGCTATTACTTACACAGTTACATTAACAAATAACGGACCTATTGATGCTACAAATGTATCACTGAATGACACATGTCCAGCGGGCACAACAGCGGCAGCCGGAAGTGCAGCCACAGCAGGAGCTTATGCCGATCCAGTATGGACGGTGGGATCTTTAGCGCCAGCACAGACTGAGACTCTGACACTAAATTGTACGGTGGATATTGGCACGAGTGCGAACACGATTACAAATGATATTGATACATCAGACATTACGATGGACCAAGATGATAGTGATCAATCGAATGACTCATCCAGTGTAGATATCACAGTCAATAACGAAACAGATTTAGAAGTTTTAAAAACAGTGGATGTGAACCCCGCAAATGAAGGCGACACATTAACATACACCATCACAGTAGAGAATAAGGGAGCAGCAAGAGCTGAGAACTTATCAATCACAGAGAGTTGCCCAACAGGATCGAGTTTTGTCAGTGGATCTGCAACAGTGGGAACATTTGCCACAAGCGTATGGCAGGTTGGAGATTTGGATATCACTGATGGTGTTCAGACATTAACTTTAGTGTGTAAAGTAGATGCCGGAGCGATCGCCTTATCGCCGTTAGTAAATGAAATTAAGGCTGCAGATATCGTGATGGATCAAGTAGATCCGGATGCTACAAATAACGAACCTACGATTAGCATCCCCATTAATAATGAGACAAATTTAAGCACGACAAAAACCGTAAGCAATGCGGCACCGAGTGAAGGTGAAGAGTATGTGTTTACAGTGACGGTGACAAACGCAGGCCCTGCGCGTGCAACAAGTGTGGTGATCACCGATGAGTGTCCAGTGGCCACGAGTACAACAGTGGGTGGGAACACGGATGAGGGA
>CALGWV010000047.1 GCA_937936325.1 uncultured Bdellovibrionales bacterium
ATCCTCAAAAGGGGACTGGCACCAAAGAGTATAAACACAGGTCTAATTGGAAACAACAGGCCCATTTTTAGATTGAATAATACGGGTTATAACCACAGCACCGCCTAAAACACTTAATGGCATTAAGAAAAGCGCCACTCCAGGTATTAGAGCTGCTGGTAGCATATAAAGAGTCATGGGTTGGAGATCAAATGCATGCTTGGAAATAAAGCCCATTCGATCATTAAAGCCGTAGTTAAAAAGCTCTAAACTATAATCGTAGCTGTCGTAGGCCATAACAAAGGAAGTAAAATAGGGGCTAAAGAAATTTAAACCCGGTATAAAAGTGAGAATAAACAAAATTACACCTATAACTCCAAAAAATAGGCTCTTGATGAGGCTCACTCGGAGCATTCTTAAGCTGTACCAAGCCCAGTCCGATGTGCTTTTAAGATAGACAACAGGTATTTTTTCAAGTCTGAAATAGCGTTCGACAGCCAAGCTATAAAAAGGGGACGAAACAATTTGAATAAAAATAAAGGCAATATAAATATAAAGTGTGGAAACAAAGATACCAATGATCCATGAGAACAAGGTTTTAAAAACCCAAGGAATCCAACTGACAATCCACTCGAACCACCCAAAGTAAGAGACAAAATTGTGGAGGCGTTCCATAATAAAATCCAGCTGGCCCCATATAGCAAACAATCCATAAACTCCTACAGCTGCACCAAGTATTAAAGGAATACCGATCCAAAGAAGTAAAATGGGGTCTCTAAATAAGGCCTTGAGTCCTAATAAATAAAGCACAGAAAAACGCTTTGCCCCAAAATTTTGAGAATTCAACAATAAACGAGTTTTAGAGAGATCTGTCATGCATTAAAGTGTAAACAATATTTGTTTAACTGTTCTTCCGAATAAGAATTTAAATTGAGTTCCGGTATTTGGATCCACTGATTTAATGTTTTTCTATCTTGATTGTCGATATACTTCTTCCAATTTATAAAGTCAGCTAAAGAACTTTCAAAAGCTTCTCTGAGTTCAGCTTGATTGTGGAATATCTTTGGTGGTCTTAATGGTGTTCGGTTGAATATGTAGAATGAAATATCATAACCGAGCTTCAGTTTAAAAAGAGAGGCCTTATTTTGAGCCTTTTCTGCAGAGTCTTCCTCGGCTTTAGAGACATAATAAAACTCAGCAAGTTTCAGAAGTTTCTGACTTTCAGAAAGGCTATCTTCGATTTCCTCACGCATACCAGAAAGAGCGTTCATAAAATCTAAGAGTTCATCAAAAAAAGCAGCACCGGTGAGACTCTTTAAGATTTTAAACGAGTACTCTTTAGTTTTCATAAGAAGACGGTTGAGTAAGTTCTTCTTCTTCATTCCTATAAAGAGGCCCATTATTTGGCTCTCAAAGAGTGTTTGTAATTCTTCAGGGGCTAAAAAGAAATCCATGATATTTTGTGTCGGGGGAGTATCAAGTATAATACTATCGTAGTTTCCTGAATGATAAGCCTGTTGAAGTCGATATAATGAGGTAAACTCTTGAACTCCTTTGAGCTTTATAAGAAGCTGCTGGAATAACTTGTTTGATTTAATTTTAGAAGCATCTACTGAGTTAGGTTTTTTTGAAAGAATATCTTCAAAAATTTTTAAAGCCTGAACCTCTTCAACTTCAAGCTTGGGCTGAGGTTTTAAAATATCTAAAAGTCGTCCAC
Organism: uncultured Bdellovibrionales bacterium; assembly: GCA_937936325.1. Taxonomy (GTDB): domain Bacteria; phylum Bdellovibrionota; class Bdellovibrionia; order Bdellovibrionales; family UBA1609; genus CALGWV01. The sequence goes on from CALGWV010000047.1 coordinate 1,697, forward strand.
TAGGGTCTAGAGTTAAAGCGAGCACTCTTTGCCCTTGGTTTAGCCTGCTATGAGCTAACAATGCTGAAGAAGTTGTTTTTCCTACTCCTCCAGGGCCTAAAATAATAGAAATGCTGGGCTTCACAGAATTAAGTCCTCTAGTGAGAGTTGATGTATAGATTTAGACAAGGACATTACATGAGGGATTTTCACAAACTCTGCGATCTGTACTAACTTCCTTTGATTGATTAATTTATTGCAGAGGGTTTGGCCCCACAGGTGGAGTTTGAGTTTTTCTTTAAGAGCTTCCGATACTTCTATGTTCATGAACATATTGAGCCAAATTTTGGACTCTTGATTGAGTGTGCTCTCAATGGTTGATCTAAGTTTTAAAACCTCATCAATGACTAAAAACTCAGGGCTGGCTACGATATGAAAATTGCAAATTTTGGACTTTAAGACTTCTAATATATTTTTTGTATGAGTGCCCATGGGGCCTACTGAGGCAATGTTATAAAGGGCTTGTGGGACTTCAATTAAGCTCACGAAGTGTCCAGTGGCAGGTGCATCAAACACAATGACATCATAATCAAAGTCAGGGCCTATGCTTCTTTGTGCGCTGGTGAGTTTACCTAAGATGGCGATTTCTTTTAATGAGGGGGCTGTATTGATAAGAGCTTTCAATGCCTTCGAACGATCGAAAAGCTGTTGAAGAATTTTTAGTTTTATTGAGTGAGCTATGTACTCATCCACACAGTCCTTGCCGTTCCAAGAGCTAACACATAAATTCTTACTGGGACTCCAGGGGAGGTAGCCCAGTTCATGGTGAAAGATTGAATTCAACTGTGGAGTCTCTACATATTCCATTAAAAGGGTTCTACGTCCCATTGAGGCAGAATATTGAGCAAATAAAGTGGCCATGGTTGATTTACCGACCCCACCTTTTCCGGTAAAAAAGTGCAGGCTTTTAGGGGGGAGGTGGTTAAACCATTTTGAGAACTTGAGAGACATTCAAAAAGTCTCTCATTACAAAGAAAACTTGCCAATACAAGACCCCAAAAAGGATTGTCTTTAGTGCAGCTGGGTTATATATTAACCCCAAATTAAAACGGAGTTTATATGAAATGGGAAGTCCTTAGCGAGTCAGCTCTCAAGCGCTCTATTAAAGTCATTATTACAGAAGAAGATTTTCAATCAGAGTTGGAAAAAACTTTTAATAGTATTAAAAACTATGTGAAGATAGATGGATTTCGCAAGGGGAAGGCTCCTATAGAGACAGTAAAGGCAATGTATGCCGAAAAGAGCTTACGGAGTACAACTGAGAGTCTAGTGAATAAAGGCCTCCTAGAGACCTATAAAAAGTATGACGTTGAACCTGTAGCCGCTCCTAAAATTGAACTCGGAGAGTTTAAGGCTAAAGAAGGCTTCCATTTTACCGCAAATTTTGAAATTCTACCAAAAATCGAGAATCTAAAATTCAAAGACTTGAAAGTTCCAGTGAAAAAAAGAATTTTTGTTCCAAAAGATATTGATAATAGTTTAGAGCATTTACGTAAAACGAAAGCCAAATTTACAGATGTGCCTTCTGACCAGCCTATAGTTATGGATGATTTAGCTGTTGTGAGTATTAAGGCTTTTGACAAGGGCAAGCCCATTGACGAGCTTCAAGCCAATAATGAAGTTTTACATTTAGGCCAAAACCACTTCGTACCGGGTTTTGATTCTGAGCTGGAAGGATTAACCTCAGGGTCCAATAAGAATTTTCAAATGACCCTACCTCAAGATTTTCATCCAGAAAAGTTAGCCGGTAAAACTTTAGACTTTGAAGTCGAAACACACTCTGCTAGACGCATGGACTTGCCAGAATTAAATGATGAATTCGTGGCCTCTCTAGGGCTAAAAGATATGGAGAGTCTCAAAAAAATTATTCAACAAAATTTAGAAAAAGAGTTTGAAAATTTATTTTTAACAGAAAAAAGAAAT
>CALGWV010000048.1 GCA_937936325.1 uncultured Bdellovibrionales bacterium
GCTCAAAATGTTCTCTTTCACCGTACAGGTGAGTACGATTCAAGAGAAAATTTCTGCGCTAGACACTGCTGAAGCACGTTTGATGGGTTTTTCCTCGCCACTTATCCGCGGATCTGGGTATAAACAGACTGGAAGATCGAACATGACCACTCAAATTTGGGTTTCAACATTTAATAGTAATAAACTCATAGAGATCAAATCTCTACTTGCAGACCTGAATTCCCAAGTCTTTTGTGGTGCTGATTTAAAGACTTTTGTATCTCCAGAGGAGACCGCATCCAGCTTTGAAGGAAATGCAAGAATAAAGACCCAGGCTCTTTTTGATGCTGTAGCCCATTTAGTCTCCGAGCCCTTTTGGGTTCTAGGAGAAGACTCCGGACTTGAAGTTGAAGCTCTAGAAAAACAACCTGGAGTTTTCTCAGCACGCTATGCTGGGCCAGACGCCACAGACAAAAGCAATCTAGAAAAGCTCATCCAAGATTTAAAAACCAAAAAAACTAAAAACTTCTCAGCCAGCTTTGTCACAAGCCTTGTTGCAAAAAATCACAAGGCAGAAGAGAGAGTGTTTTCAGGGCAATTGAAAGGCTCCATCAGCCTCACCCCTTTAGGCACTGGGGGTTTTGGCTACGACCCTATATTTATTCCAGAAAATGAAAATCAAAGCTTAGCCCAGCTCGGCCCTAACTTTAAAAATAAATTTTCACACCGCGCCCAAGTCTTAAAACAGTTTAAAACAGCTTGTTTCTAACATGAGTTCCTTCTTTGACAAAAAGGCTTTAGCTAGGTTTAAAGACATGTTATAAGAATTAAAAATTATTTTGTTTTTTTAGTAAATTTAAAAATTAAAAATAAGAGTCTTTCCCCTCACAGAAGGTCATTTATGAAATCATTTAAAATCATTTCAGGTAACTCGTCTCTTCAGTTTGCTGAAAAAGTAGCCAAGTCCACTGGGCGCAGTCTCGTAGAGTGCCGGATTGGGCGATTCTCAGATGGAGAGATCCAAGTTGAAATTAACGAAAGTGTAAGGGGTTGTGATGTATTTTTGATCCAAAGTGCTGGCCCTCCCGTAAATGAAAATTATATGGAGCTCTTCATCATGTTAGATGCTCTTAAAAGAGCCTCGGCGAAATCCATCACTGCAGTGATTCCATACTTTGGATATTCACGACAAGATCGTAAAGTGCGCCCCCGTGTCCCGATTTCAGCGAAGTGCGTTTCAGATCTTATTTCTACAGCGGGAGCGAACCGCATCCTCTCCATTGATCTTCACAGTGCCCAAATTCAAGGATTTTTTAATATTCCCTTTGACCATTTGTATGCTTCCCCGATTTTATCTAAAGCTTGGTTAGCCGAAAAAGGCAGCAGCGATGACTATATCGTTGTCAGTCCAGATGCAGGTGGAGTGGAGCGCGCCTCCCATTTTGCTAGAAGATTTTCCTGTGACATGGCCATCATTGATAAACGCCGCTCAGGCCCTAACAAGGCTAAAGCCTTGAATTTAATAGGAGATGTTCAATCAAAAGTGGCTATAGTCGTTGATGATATGATCGACACCGGAGGCACGCTTTGCGAAGGGGTGCGCACCCTTTTAGACCACGGCGCCAAAGAGGTCTATGCCATTGCCACACACCCTCTTCTTTCTGGCCCTGCTATTGACCGGATTACAGAAAGCCCGCTGAAAGAACTTTGGGTGACCGACACCATTGCTCTTCACGCCCAAGCCCAAGCCTGCTCGAAAATAAAAGTGACCTCGGTCACAGAACTCATGGCTGAAGCCATTATGAGGATTTATGACCAAGCTTCAGTGAGCCTTTTGTTTGATAAAACTTAGACCATTGATTTTTTTATTTCTAAAGGTCTTCAGAAAGGCTTCCCAACAAGACACAAGCCTAAAATCCTATTCTATATAAAGAGAAGGCGCAGCAACACAGCTGTGGAATTTTTATGAAGATTTAACTGTATACTGGGCACACTTAGGTTTTCCCTTTTTCTGTGGAAGTGATTTTTTAGTTAAATTTGATACGTGAGCCTGAAAGACTAGTCATAGCTATTTTGAAGGCGATCAAATTAAATTTAACAAAAAAGCGCTCCACAGAAACAGGGAAAAACTAAGTATGTTCAGTATAAATGCTTTTTCAGAGCTGTGTAGAGTAGCCTTGGGCCTCATTTATGATAATCTAATGACTAATCTTAGAGAGGCCCCTATGAAATCCATCACTGTTGAAGATCGACATATCAATCATAATAATAAATCTGAGGCTCGCAAAATGGGTCTCGTACCTGGAGTGGTTTATGCTAATGGCTTTGGCAATCATCCCATTTTTGTAAACCCAAAAATAGTTCAAGGTCTTCTCCAAGAAGATCCCCACCAACAATTTCAACTTGAATCCGAAAACACTCAACTTTCCGGCTGTAAGGTTAAGGTTCAAGCCCAAGCCAAACATCCCATCACTGGCGCTCTGCTCCATGTGGACCTCTTAGTGGTTAAAGATTAAATCCCACATCCCTCGCCGCTTATCCGCGGATCTGGGTATACTGGACGCACTTAGGTTTTCCCTATTTCTGAGGAAGTGATTTTTTAATCAAATTTGATGCGAGAGCCTGAAATACTTGCCAAAGCACATTTGAAGGTAATCAAGTTAAATTTGATGAAAAAGCGCTCCTCACAAATTGGGAAAACCTAAGTGTGTTCAGTATAAATAGAGGTGGGACTGACAACCAGTTCAGTGACTTTAAGCCATGCCAAGATAACATCTTGAACACACTCTAATCTTAAAGGTAAATCAACTTTATGAAAATGATAGTAGGTTTAGGAAACCCAGGCCAAAAATATTTACTCACCCGACACAACATTGGTTTTCTAGTGGTGGATGCCTTAGCTGAAGTTTTAAATGAGACTCAAAATTGGAAAAAAAAGGCGGAAGCATTCTATATTAAGACCCAGTTTCAAAATCAAGATTGCCTACTTGTAAAACCCCAAACTTATATGAACCTCTCTGGCCAATCTGTGCTTGGGCTCATGACTTTTTTTAAAATTCAAAAAGAAGACCTCCTCGTGATCCAAGATGATCTTTCCTTAGCTTTTGGAGCTATACGCTATCAGCATGAACGTAGCCCTGGTGGTCATAATGGAGTCAAAGATATCCACGCTAGAATTGGCCCAGTTTACAGCCGCCTCAAAGTTGGAATACTCAATCCACACCCAGGGGATGTAACGAGTTTTGTTTTACAAAACTTTTCAATTGATGAGCAAAAAGATTTACCTGAAGTGATACATCGCCTCATCCAAAGCTTGGAGCAATGGGTGAATTCAAATACCAAACTCACCGCTAATTTATTTAATACAAAAAAAGGATACCCATGGGACTCAAAGTCGGAATCGTAGGCCTACCAAATGTGGGCAAAAGCACTATCTTTAATGCTCTCACTAAAGGCCAGGCGGAATCCGCAAACTACCCCTTTTGCACCATAGATCCCAACTTAGGTACGGTCCTTGTTCCTGACACACGTCTGGATCAAATCACAAACTATATTCAACCTCAAAAAACCATCCCCACCACAATGGATTTCGTGGATATTGCGGGACTCGTCGAAGGAGCCAGTAAGGGTGAAGGTTTAGGCAATCAGTTTCTCTCTCATATTCGTGAGACAGATGCCATTGCCCACGTGGTGCGCTGCTTTGAAGATCCCAATGTTGTCCATGTCTCAGGTGATGTAAATCCCTTAAGAGATGTTGAAGTCATTGAGACCGAACTCATTTTAGCTGATATGGAAACCGCCCAAAAACGCTATCAAAAAATTGAAAAGGCTTCTAAAGTGAGCAAGGATAAACGATCTTTATTTACTTTAGAAAACTTAAAAAAAATCCTAGATCATCTTAACGAAGGGCATCCTATAAGATCTCTGGGCTTGGATGAGGAACAACTCGATAGTGTCTATGATCTGCATTTCATCACTCAGAAACCCGTACTCTATGTTTGCAATATTGCAGAAAACGAGTATGCAGATGGTAACAAGTGGACCCAACAAGTGGAAGACTTAGCAAAAAAACAAAACCAAAAAGTCATACGTATTTGTGGAAGTATAGAAGCTGAACTGGCACAGCTTGAGGCTGAAGATGTGGCTGATTTTTTAAATGAGTTAGGCATTACAGAGTCTGGCCTAAACCCCCTCATTAGAGAGTCTTACTCCCTCCTAGGCTTGCGCACTTTTTTTACAGCTGGTGAAAAAGAAGTGCGCGCTTGGACTTTTAAAGAAGGTTTTAAAGCCCCCCAAGCTGCTGGTGTCATTCATACTGATTTTGAAAAAGGCTTCATACGAGCAGAAACTTATCATTGCGAAGCCCTATTTGAACACCACTCTGAAGCCAACGTAAAATCCGCAGGGAAATATAGATCTGAAGGTAAAGAGTACCTAGTTCAAGATGGTGATGTGATGCTATTCAGATTTAACGTTTAAGCTGCAGCTCTAGCACTGAGGAATTTTTTTTGATCAATTATTCTCTAGAAACGAGCTTGTGATTTAAATTGCATTTACACAACTTAAATTACAAGCTCATTTAGGCTTCTCTAAAGACCGGATTTTTGTCGTAACATTTACAATTTAGCGAATAAAAGATAAATATTATATAAAATCTACTTTTTCTATAATTGTTTTTTTAATATATTTGAAAGTCTTTTCAATGATGGTCCATTGAAATTTTTTAAAAAATCATTTGAGCAAAATGTAGAAGTCCAAATAGATTTCTTTACTACATCCACCTTTTTTTAGTATTCTAGTGCTCTGACCACTTAATTTTTTGCTTCTCTTCTGAAAATGGGGGTCAGCCCCCAGCCTGAGCTTTCAGGACTCGGACCAGTTGAAACAGGCATGCGCCCAAGTGATCGGCTTTTTCGGCCAGTTTCTGATCATTTATGAGCTCTATCAAGCACTGTGTTTCTCTGTGAGAAGCCAGTGCAATTTCATAAAACCTCTCTCTATCTTTAATG
>CALGWV010000049.1 GCA_937936325.1 uncultured Bdellovibrionales bacterium
CCGAGCTTAAACTTAAAGCCCCTGTTGAGCTGACAATGTTTTTTTCGTCATAGTCTAAACCTGGCAGCTGTGTGGGTTCGCTCCCAGTGGCAATAACAAAGTTTTTAGAACTCAATGATTTTTTGGAACCCTCATCACCAACGATTTCTAATTCGTTTATATTTTTAAAGCTGGCAAAGCCATTAAAGACCTGAATTTTATTTTTGTTCATTAAGAACTTCACGCCACTGGTCAACTCCTTCACGATGTCCTCTTTGCGTTTCATCATCTGAGATAGGTTGAGTGTTACGCTTGAAAAATCCACACCATGTTTTGAGAGTTTATGGGTGGCGCCATAAAAATGTTCGCTGGATTCGAGTAAGGCTTTGGAAGGGATACAGCCAATATTAAGACAGGTTCCGCCGAGTGTGCTGCGTTTTTCAACTAATGCGACTTTCAGGCCGAGTTGAGCTGCTCTTATGGCACATGTATATCCACCAGGTCCACCACCAATTATCGCTAAATCAAAGTCCATTGTTATCTCCTCGATAAGATATAATGAGCTTAAAAAAAAATGCTCAGCTTGGCTAGCTCTTCTTTGATGTGGGGAGTGGCTTTGTCCCAGAAACGCACTTAACAATATTGAGCCACTGCTGGATGTCTTTAAAGCCGGCTTTTTTATAGTGCTTTTGTAGAGGGGTTTGGGTGTAGGCCTTAAAAAAGGGCTCATGAAACTCTTGGGGGAAGACCTCAAGACCTTCTTCATATTCGGGCCTATCCCCACTTTGAAGCGAGTCCACTGTCACTATGAGTCCGCCATCTTTGAGGACTCTGTGCGCCTCCTTAAAAATTTCAGTAATCACTTTTTGAGGTAGCTCGTGGGTCAAAAAGACAGAGCAGACCACATCAAAGTCAGCGTCGTCAAAATCTAAGCTTTCAGCAGCCATCTTTAAACCTGTAAAGTTAGGAAGGTTTTTAAGGCGACACTCGTTAAGATAAGCCTCACTGAGATCCACACCTATAATTTCAGCATTCGGGTAAGCTTTAGATATCCACTGTGTGGCACTGCCCGTGCCGCAGCCCAACTCTAAAACTCTAAAGTGATCCGTGGGCTCGTATCTAAGGCTGAGTGGTTTTAAAACTGTTCGTCTCATGGCATCGGAAAGGCCTGAGAATAAAATATCAACTTGGTGATCGTAAATTTCGGCAGACTCTTTTGTGCCATAGCCATCGATCTGAAAATGAAAGTTACGCTTGTAGTAATCAGGCGTGCCTTCCAAGTTCGCCTCAGCTTCAGAACTAAAGTGTTTATTCACATTATATTTTTTTTGGTAGCTGCTGGGGATCACATTTTTTAAAATTTTAAAATAATTTTTAATATGCTTTAGAGGTTTGATTTCGTCTTGCAGGTGGAGGTGGACCAAGCCTTGTTCGATGAGCTCTTGGTCTTGGGTTTTGAGGTCTTCAATGGCTTGGCGTAGGGACGCAATCTCATCTTTTAAAGATCGAGTTTGGTAGTCGTCTTTCAGTATTTTTTTTCCTATAAGCTTTAAGGGGAAAGATTCACCAAGATATAAAATAGACTTGGCAATTTGGATGGTGGGGTAAGCTTTTTTTGGTATTTTTATTTTTGGAATCATTTTTTACTTCCTTAGTCTTGAACCCATTTAAACTTTTAATAAATTAGAATTCAGTTTTAATCCACGAGCATTTTCCAAATACTCATGTCGAGCTCCTTAAGCTCTATTATTTTATCGAGACTCGTGCTGGCTAAAGCAGTCATTTCATTGAGATCGCTCAGACGTTGTTCATTGACATGTTTCGAGCTTTTGAGATGTGGGGACTTGAGACATTCTTGGATACGATCTAAGTGTTTCTTTTCTCTTTCTTCTAAAACTTTACGTATAACACTGACTAAATCCGTATTGGCTTTATAGCAGATGCTTTTTTTATTTGAACCTGGGACTTTATAAATCACATTGTAAGCTTCGAGCTCTTTTGTTGAGATGCATAAAAGAGCTTTACTAATATCTAAGCTCTTTAGAAGATAGTCGGTTTCCACTGGCTTTTCACTGAGATAAATCAAACACCATATCCTTCCATGGATGCTTTTGAATCCCCAGTACTTTATAAATTCTCCGAGTTTTTCGGCCAGAATCAGAACTTTTTTTGAGGCTTTAGTCTCAGGATCTTCAGCTTGTTTTTCTGCAGTCATAAGCTATCTCCGAACATTTTATGAAGTTTTTGGACTCTGAAATCAAAAACTTGTTTTAAATCAGACTCAATTTTGAATCTTCCTAAATGATACCCTGGGTACCCTAAAGGGGCCTTAAATACTAAATGGTCTATTATCAGTGTACCACCGTTTAAACTCTCAAAGCTATGGGTGTGCTCCCAATGAGCGAAAGGACCTTTGATTTGGTTATCTGCAAAGTGTGTTTGTGGGGACCACTTAGTGATGCGACTTTTCCATATAACAGGTAAAAATGAAAATAAATAAATTTTATGTATAATCTCAGTGCCGACTTTCATGTCCCCAGGGGTTTGGCTGACATGGGTAAAATGAGAAGATGGAGGTGTGAGTTTGCCTAAGTTCTTAGGGTCAGAAAAAAAGCTCCAAACCTGATCTAAGGGTTTCGGGATCCATTGTTTATAGATTTTTTGGGTCTTAAGTTTAGAAAGATCACCAAGCAGAGACTCTAAGGCTAAGTCCAAATTATCAAACTCAAATTTAAATCCAGAAGTTAAAACTTTTTGATTACTGATTTTTTGACCGTCTAGCACCAAAGTCGACATCTCGCCGAGTGCGAGTTTAATAGCAAAAGCGGGGGCGGGGAGTAGAGTGGGTTTTTGAAGTATTTGTCCAAGAGCGCGAGTGAAATCTTTATTTGTCTTAGGTTGAGAAGAAACCGCGTTGTATATTCCCTTACAATTCTGATCTTTAATTAAATGAATCAAAAGTCGAATCAAATCATATTGATGTATCCAACTCATCATTTGAGAACCAGAACCCAAAGGGCCGCCGAGTCCTGAGTTTAGAGGGGGAATCATTTTACTGAGCGCTCCACCTTGGGGTGTTAGAACAATTCCGATTCGAGGAATCACACATCTCACTGAGGAGTTTTGAGAAAGCTCAATGATAGGAGCCTCCCACTTTTTGCAAAGTTGGGCCATAAAATCTAAACCGGCTTCAGCATCTTCTTTAAAATCAATGGGTGAGTTTTTGGGGTAATATCCAATAGCTGAAGCACTCAAAACGAACTTTAAAGACTCTTGGTTTTTCATTGCAAAACTCTTAACCTGATTTGAGCTTTTCACTCTGGAATCAGTGAGATTTTTTTTATAGGAGGCACTCCAGCGCTGATCAGCTATGCCGAGACCCGCAAGATTGATAATGCCCTCAACTCCAGAGACTTCAGGTATTGAGGAGTCAAAGAGACTATCCCACTTTAGAGCCGTATGTGGGAAGGGGCATTTTTTATAACTATTGGTAGGGTTTCTTGTGAGTATAACGAGCTCATGGCCGGCCTTAGTGAGCTCCAGTCCTAATTCAGAACCAATGAGCCCTGTTCCCCCTGTCATTAAAACCTTCATATTCAAAACCTCTTAGAAAATCGATCAAAAATATAGTTTAAGAAAATTTAAACTATATAGCAATTTTTTTATTCAATACGTCTCTAAATGAATATTGAGGGGTGAGAGCGGATTCACCCTTTGTTTATACCCAGATCCGCGGATAAGCGGCGA
>CALGWV010000050.1 GCA_937936325.1 uncultured Bdellovibrionales bacterium
AACTGGCTCGAGCCACCAAGATATCTGGCTCATACAAGGCTAAAGCTCTTAGTGAATCTTGTAATGTCTCACCTTTGGAACGGCTTGATTTTTCATCTAAATTCACATCAATATTTTGTGTTTTAAGCTTAGCACAAGCCATTTGAAAACTGACTTTTGTACGAGTACTGGGCTCATCAAAAAGAGTCATCAAGCTATAATCAGATAAATCAGCCCAATTTTTTTTTAATTTTAATTCTTGAGCTCTTTCTAAAATTTGAATTATTTTATCTTTGCTTTCAAAATCGATACGAATCACAACAGACTCCTCAAATTTAATAAATTAACTCTGTTTAATTTTTAGCAGAAACGGCTTCAGTTTTTTCACATCTTCACATTTCCAGAACTTCCAAAGTGGCGCATCAGGGGGGAAAAAACAAATTAATCTTGAGCGTATTTGACTTGGAGGAACTAACCCCCAATCTCGGCTATCCTTGCCTCGGCCTGTTGGATCAATGAGGGCCAGTTTATGAGATGAAGGGGAAAGCTCAAAATCCTTAGCATCCACAACTTCTCTTAAAAAAGAGTCAATTTGGAAGTACGGGAATTTTAAAATCACCCAATCTCCAACCTCAAATTTTGAATCTAGTTTATAGTAAACCAACTTCAAATTTTGACCATTAGAGTTCTCTAAATTGGCTCGCCCGACTACACTTGTAAGCAAAGCCCCAGAAGCCATACTTAAAAAGAGGATAAAAATCCAAAACTGTACACGAACCAACGAAGTGTTCTCCTAAAAACTAAATCCCTTTCATCAAACGACTGGGGCGTAGCGTTCTAAAATCACAAAGAGTTTTACCAATCAATTCATCACAACTCAACCAGATTCTTCTAGCGGGACCTTTCATCTCATCTATGTGAACAAAGCCCCAGAAACGGCTATCCAAAGATTTATGCCTGTGGTCCCCCATCAAAAAATAACTCTTTTCAGGAACTACGACCTTAATAATTTTATCTTTATATAACCAAGGGCTATAACGTTGAGGAGAGCTCAACTCGTTCCAAATTAAAACTTCTCCGGCTTCAAGCCTTGTTCGAACTTTAGACTGTTCATTTGTATTTTTCGGAAATTCATCTCCACTATCAGTCCAGACAGAGTATGTCGCTTTAGCGTTTGGAAGGACCTCGGCCCATGCTAATGAATCTTGCTGCTTACCTCTAAGGTGATCACTTTCTGCTTGAGAGAAATCTCTTTGTGCCACCACAGGCTCGCCATTAATAGCAACGACATGGTTTCCGTAAAGAGAAATTTCATCCCCAGGCTCACCAATGACTCTTTTAATCATGTAAATGCTTTTGTCTTTATGCCAAAAGACCCAAACACTTCCAGCTTGAGGCTTTGGAACAATGGGCCACCATTTATTAGCCACCGGCCACTTTATGCCCGTATCCCACTTACTCACATAAATAAAGTCATGAACCCAGAGACCTGGATACATACTTCCAGAAGGGATTACAAATGGTTCAAACAAAAACCATCGAATTACTAAAAATAAAGCCAGAGTACTGAGTATTTGCTTTATAAGCTCTTTAAATTGCTTTTTGGTTCTTTCTTTCCGACTCAATGAAGCCACCTTAATTTAATGGACTGAATGAAAGAACCTGGAGCCTCTCACCTTCATAGGATTACAAATTGGAAGAAAATAAATGGCACTTTGCCCTTTTCTCTCACAGGAAAGCCAAACAAACATAGCTTGTCCAACGAGATAGTCAAAAGGAACAAATCTCTTATCAGGGTCCCAGCGCCTAGAATCCTTAGAATTGGCTCTGTTGTCTCCCATCATAAAGTAATGCCCATCAGGAACAAAATAAGGCCCTGCTTCTGGCTCTAAAAAAGTCTGTTTGGGTAAAATGACACTGTAATTTCTTTCACCAAGCTTTTCTTCCCAGTGGTTGTATCTTTCTAGGGCTCCGGGGCCTTGATGCATGTCTTCATCACGCATCCACTTCCAGTCTCCTAAGTTCTCACTGGGCACGGATTTAGGAACCAGCTCATCGTTAATGTAGAGGTTCCCCCCTTCATAATAGATTTTATCCCCTGGCAATCCCACAACCCTTTTAATATAAAATTTTTCAAGCTTTTCTGGGTCTTTAAAGACAATGACATCCCCTCTTTTAGGACCTTTAAACTTGATGAACCAGCTTTCGCTAAATGGAACACGCACACCGAATTTAAGCTTATTCACAAAAATATGATCTCCCACCAAAAGTGAAGGCAGCATACTGCCAGAAGGAATCACATAGGCCTCTACGAGAAGCCAACGTATGCTAAATGCGAAAAGAATAATGAGCAAAATGGAGCCTACGCCCTCAGACCAAAACTTTTTAGAGATTATATTCATATTTGAATCTTAATGGCATTCTTGAGGGGAGACAACAAAGAGAATTGTATACTTATACAAGAGAGAAAATTAAGTGATATAAATAGTATTTTCTAATTTTAATTCTAGTTATCCGTTTTTAAAACTGCGAGGAAGGCCTTTTGTGGGATTTCCACGCTTCCGATTTGTTTCATGCGTTTTTTACCTTCTTTTTGTTTTTCTAGAAGTTTACGCTTTCGTGTGATATCTCCACCATAGCATTTGGCTGTCACATCTTTTCTTAAAGCACCGATGGTTTCGCGAGCAATAATTTTAGCTCCAACAGCTGCTTGAATATTAACCTGAAACTGTTGCCTTGGGATGAGCTCTTTAAGCTTTTTAGCCAGTTCGCGTCCACGGTTTTGAGATTTTGATTTATGTACAATAATCGATAAAGCATCTACAGGCTCTGTGTTAATAAGGATATCCATCTTCTGAAGATCCCCCTCTTCATAACCTATGAGGTCATACTCCATTGAGGCATAACCTTTAGACATGGATTTGAGGCGATCATAAAAATCAAAAACCATTTCATTCATGGGAAGCTTATAATCAATCACCACTTTTTGCGAACTAATATACTCCATCTTAAGTTGAACGCCTCGGCGCTCTTCACATAATTTCAAAATGGCCCCGACATAATCCGGTGGGGTATGAAGAGACATTTTAACATAGGGCTCCTCTAACTTTTCAAGGCTCGCTAAATCTCTAAGCTGAGTCGGGCTTTCAATGAGCTCCATTTCACCATTGGTATAAAAAGCCTTATAAACAACTGTAGGCGCCGTTGTGATTAAATCTAAATTGAACTCACGCTCCAAGCGCTCTTGCACTATCTCCATATGAAGCAAGCCTAAAAAACCACATCGATAGCCAAAACCTAAAGCTCCTGATCTTTCCACTTCATAGGTTAAACTGGCATCGTTGAGACTGAGTTTTTCTAAGGCATCACCTAAATCTTCATACTGATTGGAGTCAATAGGAAAGATCCCCGAAAACACCATGGGTTTGACGTCTTGAAAACCATCTAGGGCTTTTTCTGCCCCTTTTTTTTGAGTCGTAATGGTATCACCGACTTTCACCATTTTTAAATCTTTTAAACCACAAATCACAAATCCCACATCACCACAGGACAGCTCTTTTAAATCTTTTGGAAAAGGCGAATAGACTCCAAGCTTTAAAACATCGTGATCCGAGCCCGTGCTCATGAACCTAATTTTATCACCCTTCTTGATACTTCCTTGCTTCACTCTGACTAAGGCCACAACTCCCTGATAGGTATCAAACCATGAGTCAAAAATAAGGGCCTGCAAGGGTCCATCACTTAAATCTTCTGGAGGGGGTACGAGTTCAATAACTTTTTCCAAGATGTCCGTCATACCCATTCTGTTTTTGGCGCTGGCGTGAATAGCCCCCGAAGCATCAAGGCCAATGGCATCTTCAATTTGTTTACAAACAGCTTCAGGGTCCGCAGATGGGAGATCAATTTTGTTAAGGACAGGAATAATTTCTAAGTCATTTTCTAAAGCCAGGTACACATTGGCTAAAGTTTGAGCTTCAACTCCTTGAGCCGCATCCACAACGAGTAGAGCCCCCTCACAGGCGGACAAAGACCTTGAAACTTCATAACTAAAATCCACATGTCCTGGAGTATCAATCAAGTTGAGTTTATAAGTTTCACCGTCTTTAGCCTTATAGTCTAAGCGAACAGTTTGAGCTTTGATGGTGATACCACGTTCTTTTTCAAGGTCCATATTATCTAGAAATTGAGCTTCAGCATCACGGTCAGAAAGGGTGCCCGCCTCTCTCATTAAACCATCAGCCAAAGTACTTTTACCATGATCAATATGAGCGATGATAGAGAAATTTCTAGTTTTTGATGTCGACATTAAATTTTATTTACCTTAAGTGTATTTTATTTCTATTAAAAATGAGACTTGAGCTGTTCCACATAGTCTAATTTTTCCCAAGTAAAAGCCTCACCGGTTCGACCAAAATGTCCATAAGCAGAGGTCTGAGAAAACCTGGGCTTTGTCAGCTCAAACTGATCTATAATTCCTTTAGGGCTCAGGTCCCACATCTCCAAGACCAACTTATGTAACTTATTTAAGTCTACCTTAGAAGTCCCATAATCTTGAAGAAAAATACTTGTCGGCTGAGAAACACCAATAGCATAAGAGAGTTGAACCAAAATTTTATCGGCCAACCCAGCCGCTACAATATTTTTGGCTATGTGACGAGCGGCATAAGCTGCTGAGCGATCTACTTTTGTGGCATCTTTACCTGAGAATGCGCCACCGCCGTGAGCACCATGCCCACCATAGGTATCCACAATGATCTTTCTCCCAGTTAACCCACAATCTCCTTGGGGTCCACCAATTACAAAACGACCCGTTGGATTAATATGGTACTTTGTTTTAGAGTCTAGGAAGTTTTCAGGTAAGATCTCTTTAACGACTTTTTCTTTAATAAAGCTTTGTAAATCTGCCTGGGAAACTTCTTCAGAATGTTGAGTGGACAAAACCACGGTGTCAATTCTTTGAGCTAAGCCTTCGTCATTATATTCAATGGTGATCTGACTTTTGCTATCTGGCCTTAAAAAATCAACTGTTTCTTTTTTTCTATGTTGAGCTAAATTTTGCACTAACTTGTGAGACAAGGCGATGCTTAAAGGCATGAGCTCTTCGGTCTCGTTAATGGCATAGCCAAACATAATTCCTTGATCTCCAGCACCTAATGACTTATCTCCATCAGAGTCCACACCCATAGCAATATCTGGGCTCTGAGCATCAATGGTATTCATGATGGCACAGGTTTTATAATCAAAACCAATATCGGAATCTGTATAGCCAATCTCTTTCACTTTGTTTCTAACGATTTCATTATAATTCACATGAGATTTTGAAGTGATTTCCCCCGACAAAAAAACTAAACCTGTGGTCACCATGGTCTCACAGGCCACACGACTTAGAGGATCCCCAGAAAGATGAGCATCTAAAACAGCGTCACTGATTTGATCAGCAACTTTATCCGGATGGCCTTCGGAAACGGATTCGCTTGTAAAAAAATAGGACATACCCACCTCATATAAAAAAGAATTTTAAAATGAGGCTACAGAATAATGGACCCCTTGCCAAATGACTAGGGGCTGTGGAGGATTTGTATCGATTTTTACAGATCCAATAGAATCATAAAACTGACTTTCTTTGGCTTGACGGCAATATACCCAGACTCTCTCTATATTTAGCCACTGTACGTCGGGCAATG
This sequence comes from uncultured Bdellovibrionales bacterium, assembly GCA_937936325.1. Classification (GTDB taxonomy): domain Bacteria; phylum Bdellovibrionota; class Bdellovibrionia; order Bdellovibrionales; family UBA1609; genus CALGWV01. Next base: position 5,664 of record CALGWV010000050.1, read on the forward strand.
CTGATTCCCTCTTCTTTTAAGAAGTCTACTATTTTTTGATCTGAGTAAGGCTTTTGGGCGTCTTCCTTGGAAAGAAAGTCTTTAATCTTAAGTTTTATCGACTCACTCGCCAGCTCCTCACCATAATCTGTGGTGACACCGGAGTTAAAAAAGTATTTGAGCTCAAAGATTCCCCTAGGAGTGTGGACGTATTTATTTGTTGTGACTCGACTTACTGTGGATTCATGCATCTCGATATCATTGGCTATGTCTTTTAGAATCATGGGACGAATAAAACCAGAGCCTTTTTTAAAAAAGTCGAGCTGGTGTTTTACAATACTCTCTGCCACCTTAAAGATTGTACGCTGCCTTTGATGTATCGACCTAATTAACCACACCGCCTCACGGGTTTTATCTTTTACATAATTGTCGACCTCTGCATTCGTCGTTTTCTTTAAATCTTCTCTATAAAGTTTAGATAATCGAAGCCGTGGAAGCCCCTCTTCATTGAGAGTCACCATATATTCACCAGCAACTTCATGAATATAAACATCAGGGACAACATATTGAGTAGGATGAGACGCAAAGGCTCTACCTGGCTTGGGGTCCATAGATTTAATAATATCAGAAAGTTCTTTAAGTGAAGTCTTATCGATATTCATACTTTTAAGAATTTGGTCATAGCGACGCAACTCTAAATCTTTCATATGATTTTTAATGATATGGACCACATCAGGTGTGTCTTCTTGAAGGTGTCTGGCTTGAATGAGTAAACACTCCTCAAGACTTCTAGCGCCAACACCATGGGGGTCAAACTCATGAATTAGGCTCAAGGCCACTTCTAACCGTTCAAGCTCAAAGTCACTTTCTGCAGCTAATTCTTCTAGGGATTTTTCCAGATAACCGTTTTCATCAATATAAGAAATAACGTATAAGCAGCAGTTCAAATCTTTTTCTTCAAACCCTGACATTTGAGCCTGCCAGTCGAGATGATCATGAAGGCTCGTTTCTTTTGAGATAAAGTTATCATAATTTATCTCTTCTCCAGCACCAGTCCGGCCTGCAAGGCTTGAAGGGGTGTACTGACTATTTAAATAGTTTTCCCACTCCATTTCATCTTGTGTTTTTGGATCTTGATCCATAGGAGTTTTATCTGATTCCGCATTTCGTTCTTTAATCATTTGACCAGGGTCTTCCTCAACCGTGTCGGCAAACTCTTCAAGAACCGGATTTTCATTAAGCTCATTTCGTATTTCATTTTCGAGCTCGAGACGGCTCAATTGAAGAAGTTTGATGGCTTGTTGAAGCTGGGGAGTCATCTTCAATTGTTGTGAGAGCTTTAAGCTCGCTTTAAGTGAAAAGTTCATAGATTCCTCAATTATACCAGATTTGATAATTAATCACGGAATTATCAAATAATACTTAGTAATATCTAATAATAAGGCATTCTATATGAAAACACTATAAAATCCAGCCTAGAGGCTGTGGTAGATTCTTTTTGATAGTATAAAATTCGGTCTTTATGGGGAATTCACAGCCTGCTAAAAACTAATATCAAACCTCTTCAATTCACTAGACTTTGTTTTAGCTTTTGCATTGGAGACCTGTGCTTTTGAAAGAGTTTGGTCATATAAAATTTCATCTCCAAAAACATGATTCACAGAGTCTGACATTCTTGGAGCCCCTGAAAAAAGATATTTTTTATTAATGAGGTCAGCCCTAAGTTTTTCACTGGTAAAAGTTCTTACTTTATCTGTGCCAAATACCTTGCCCGCCATAAAGACATTTTCAATTCTACTTGTAACAGGAGAAAACTGAAAACGAATTTGCCCCGCAGATATATAAAGCTCATTCA
>CALGWV010000051.1 GCA_937936325.1 uncultured Bdellovibrionales bacterium
TAATAATTTATTCAATTTAAAACGCTTTTACTTAACTCAACTCAAAAAAACAAGAATTAGCTGCTCTGCAATTAAGCCTGAGATTTTTTTATGTTAGCCTGGCTCAATGAATATTAAAGTCGCTCCAGAAATCGCAGCTCTTGTTCCCTATCGTCCTGGTAAAAGCCTTGCTGAGGCCAAGCGTCAGTATGGTTTAAGCCACTTTATAAAACTGGCCAGCAATGAGTGCCCCTTGGATTTGCCAGCGGATTTGGTTTCCTATTTGTCCGAAGCTCTTCCACAGATGAATCGTTATCCTGACCCTGTTTTTTTTGACCTCAAACAAGAGCTACATTCCAAATACAAAATTCCAGTTTCAAAAATGAGTTTTGGTAACGGCTCGAATGAAATCATTGATTTGCTCATACGTGGTTTTTGTTTACCAGGTGACGAAATTTTGACTTCAAGGGGCGCCTTTATTGCCTATAAAATTTGTGCCCAAGCAGCCCGTGTTCGTCCTGTTGAGCTGCCGCTGCTTCCAAATTACGAAATTGATTTAGGAAGTTTTGAAGCCTACCTTGAAGCTCACCCTGGGGTAGGGCCTAAGCTTATTTTTATACCTAACCCCAATAATCCCACGGGGGCTTATCTCAGTCGTAAAAAATTGCTTTCTTTCTTGGATAAATACGGACAGCGAGAAGATTTTCTTATTGTGATTGATCAGGCTTATGATGAGTTTGTCACCCATGGGGATCCCGTTCCGGAGTTGTGGTCTGCAGATTATAAAAATGTTTGTGTTTTAAAAACATGGAGTAAAGTTCAAGGTTTGGCAGGCCTCAGATTAGGGATGATTATTGCGGATGAATTTGTGATTGATATATTAGACCGTATTCGTAATCCTTTTAACGTCAACACCTTGGCTCAAAAGGCCGCACTTTGGACAATTCAAAACCCTCATTGGACAGATAAAATTAAAGACCAAGTGATTCGAGGTCGTGAGCAGTTTCAAAATTTTTTAGATTCAAAAAAAATGACTTATGTGCCAAGCCAAGGCAACTTTGTGTTTTTTGATACCACTCAAGATAGTAGTGTTTTTTGTGACGAGGCTTTGAAAAAAGGACTCATATTAAGACCCCTCAAAAATTATGGATTTAATACAGAAGTCAGGATGAGCGTTGGGACTGATGAAGAAAACGAATTTGCTCTGGGTGTTTTAGCGGAGCTTTTTGAATGAATAATTTAGTGATCTGTATTGATGGGACAGCGGCTTCAGGTAAATCCACGATAAGTGCTAAGCTGGCCCAGAAGCTAGGTTGGCAGTGGGTCTCAACGGGAGCTTTTTACCGAGCCATAGGTTATCTGGTTTTAAATCATCATAGTCCAGAGTATTTAGATGATGAAGCTTTTTTAGTGAATCTTGTTCAAGAAAAGAATTGGGACATCCAACTTGGAGAGATTTACACCACTATTTTTGTTCAGGGCCAGGATGTGTCTCAAGCCGCCTACGGAGAAGAGTATGGATCTGCAGCCAGTCGTTTAAGTCGCCACCCTGTGGTAAGAAAGCTCATTGTAGAAGAGCAGCGAAAGATGAACCGAGGGCAAGGCTTAGTGGCTGAGGGGAGAGATTGCGGAGATGTGATTTTTCCTAAGTCGGCTTTGAAATTTTTTGTTACGGCCTCTCCTGAAGTGAGAGCCCAGAGGCGGGCTCAGCAGCTGGGTGTGGATCCAAAGCTTATCTCAGAAGAGCAAAAAATTAGGGACTATCAAGATACCCATCGTAAAACGGCTCCTCTGAAAACCTCCGAAGAGTCTATTCTCATTGAAACAGATCAGTTTTCCATTGATGAGATGATATCGATGATGTTCGGCTACGCTCAGAATCGATTTGACTTAAGTGGGGAATGATTTATAAGGTTTATAGGCGTAAAATTGCCATTTTACGTCTCTGTGTTGATATTTATATGAATTAGGCTCTTGCTAAAGAGCTTTTTTCTTTTGAACAAGGCACATTTATGAAGCTCAAGAGTGGAATTCTAAAATTAGTTCTTTCTTGAGTTGAGGCTTTTTTTTATCAGTCATCAAAGGGGTGATTGATATGGGAGAGCCTTTAAAAAACTATAATTTTGGCGGCTTAAGTTGATTCAAAGCAGCCCTACAAGTACGAGGAGTACAGACTACATGGTAACTACCACCGAAAACACCACCAATAAAAAAGATGCCTTAGCCGCTTTAGATCAAGCTGATCATGAAGTTTTAGGCAAAGCAGATAGCGTAGAAACTGACTTTCAAAAAATGTTTGAAAGTGCTTTGAGCCAGAGTGTTATCGCTTCTGGGGACATCGTGAAAGGAAAAGTGGTTGAGGTTCAATCCGATTATGTTCTTGTAGACATTAATTATAAATCTGAGGGTTTAATCCCTATCTCTGAATTTCGCATCATCGAAGGGCAAAACAATATCGCTGAAGGTGATGAGGTTGAAGTTTATGTAGATAAAATTGAAAACGAAAATGGCATGGTTGTGCTTTCCAAAGATAAAGCCGACATGACTCGAGCTTGGGATGATATTACCGAAGCCGCAGAATCTGGAAGGGTTGTTCAAGGTACAGTCATTGGAAGAGTTAAAGGTGGCCTCAGTGTTGATATCGGAGTGAAGGCCTTTTTACCTGGAAGCCAAATTGATTTAAGACCGATTAAAGACTTAGATCAGTTCGTAGGCCAAAAACTTGATTTTAAAGTGATTAAATTTAATAAAAAAAGAGGAAACATTGTTTTATCTAGACGTGCTCTTCTTGAAGTGGAACGTTCAGCCCTAAGAGACAATGTCTTAAGTGATTTAAAGGAAGGCCAGGAAGTTAAAGGTGTCGTCAAAAATATCACAGACTACGGTGCCTTTATTGATCTTGGTGGTGTAGATGGACTTCTGCATATCACTGACATGAGCTGGGGACGCTTGAAGCATCCTAGTGAAGCCATCACATCTGGAGATGAGCTTACCCTTAAAGTCTTAAAGTATGATGCTGAAAAAGTTCGCGTAAGTTTAGGCTTAAAGCAACTCACTAAAGATCCTTGGGAAGATGTGATTCAGAATTTTCCTGTAGGTAAAAAATTGATTGGACCTGTGGTTTCATTAGCAGACTATGGAGCTTTTGTGGCTATTGGTGAGGGAGTTGAAGGTCTGATTCATGTGAACGAAATGAGTTGGACTAAAAAAGTGCGTCATCCTTCACAGGTTGTTAAAATCGGTGACGATGTTGAAGTCATTGTGATGTCTATAGATTCAGAAACTCGTCGTATTAGCTTAGGCTTTAAGCAACTTCAGCCAAATCCTTGGGTTGAGCTTAAAGACTCTTATGAGCCTGGCACTGTTATTGAAGGTGAAGTGAAGTCGATCACTGATTTTGGTATCTTCGTTGGAATTGCTGACGGTATTGATGGACTTGTCCACGTTTCAGATCTTTCATGGACGAAAAGAGTGAACCATCCCTCTGAAGCTTTTGCTAAAGGCGACAAGGTGAGAGCGGTTGTTTTAGGTGTGGATATTGAAAACGAAAGATTCAGTCTCGGATTAAAGCAGCTTGAAGTAGACCCTTGGGCTATAATTGATGAAAAGTATCCCATTGGATCTCAGCTTGATGTGAAAGTGACTAAAACAATGGACTTCGGTGTGTTTGTTGAAGTGGAAGAAGACATTGAGGGATTAATCCATATCAGTGAGCTTTCAACGAAACGTATTGATTCTCCGGAAGAGGTTGTTAAAGTTGGCGACACTATTAAAGCCGAGATCATCTCAATTGACCCCGACGCTCGTAAGATCGGCTTAAGTGCTAAGGTTGTTTCGTTACGTGAGACTCAATCTAATGTGGATGATTATGTGAAGAAGGTGACTTCCACTTCTAAGACCTCCATTGGTGATGTTTTTGGAGACGCTTTGAAAGAGATGAAGAAGACATCTCAAGTGACACCAAAAACAGGAACACCTGAAGCAGAGTAAAAAGCTTCCTTTTCAAAGGGTGGTGAAAGCCCTTTTTAAAATTGATTCTATATATTTATTTTCAAAAAAGGTTCTCTTAAAAAAAGAGAGCCTTTTTTTTTGCCTCAATCAAGGCTATTCTTTTTAAATTATGAAAGATGATACAAAAGACCTTTTTAAAGATATTTGGCCTCAAGAAAGAGATTTAATGTTTCGGCCTGAACGGCTCAAATACATTCGGGCTTTAAAAAACCCCGACTCCTGTGTTTTTTGTGACGTGGTAAAGGCTAAGGAAAATTCTTTTAAGAACTTATGTCTTTATAAAAACAATCACTCCATGGTGGTTTTAAACAAGTACCCTTACAATGTGGGGCATCTTTTGGTTTTGCCGTTGCATCATGAAGGAGACTTATTTGACCTGAGTGAGCCCACATATCAAAGCCTTATGGGTGTGCTCAAAAAATCAGGTGAGATTCTAAAAACAAATTATACCTGTCCGGGGCTGAATATTGGAATGAACCATGGTAGTGCTGCTGGTGCTGGGATCCCCCAACACTTACATTGGCATGTTATTCCTAGGTGGATTGGGGATACAAATTTTTTTCCAGTGATTGCAGAGACCAAAGTTATGGCTGAGAGCTTAGAGCAAAGTTACAAGCGCCTCGCTCCAGCATTTTTAAAACTGAAGGAGGAGTTATGAATCGAAACCCAGGTCGGCCTCAACTAGATATGCTTGTGCCACTCACTCCAATGGTCAAAAACCTTTTAATTATTAATATATCCCTTTGGGTTTTAGGAATTATATTTTTTAAATATTATCTCAAGCTTGATGAGGAGTTGTTTTATCTCTTGGGCTTAATACCTAGAGACATTTGGATAGAGGGACATGTTTGGCAGTTTGTCAGCTATATGTTTATACATTCATATAATTTGACCCATATTTTATTTAATATGTTACTGCTTTGGTGGTTAGGCTCAGAATTAGAGTTGCTTTGGGGGAGTCGCAAATTTTTAATTTACTATTTGAGCTGTGGTATTGGAGCCGGGCTGCTTTATTTTCTTGTGGCTTTTGGGTTCTCGCAGTTTGCAACCTCTGAGAGCTTGGTGACGACATTTTACCGACCTGTAGTGGGAGCCTCAGGTGCTGTTTTTGGCTTGATGATGGCCTATGGTATTTTATTTGGTGAGCGAGTTGTTTACTTTTTTATGATTTTTCCCATGAAAGCCAAGTATTTTGTAATGATCATTGGGGTCATTGAAGTGTTGATGATGCTCAATAATGGATTTTCTGGAGCTGTTGCAAACTTGGCTCACTTAGGTGGGTTGATTGTAGGGCTTCTTCTGCTTTGGGGCCAAGCCAAATGGCAGAAGCAAAAAAGAAAGACTTACTCAGGGTCCAGGGTGGGGCAAGGGGGACGCCCTCACTTAAAGGTCATTGCTGGGCGTAAAAAAGAACCTCCCACTTTTCATTAAGGAAGAGGGACTCAATTTTTCTATAAGACTTGAGGCGTGTTTTTAAGCAGAAAGAGTGTGCTCTGGTTTAAAACCAAGTAAATTTAAGTCTATGGAAATAAAAAACCCAAAAACTGGCCATGATCTCAATATGGACTCTAGATTGATCGACAGTCATTTTAAACAAAATGTCCTTTCCCAAAAAGACCATAAGTCTTTTTTAGATTCTCTAAAAGATGTGTCCCACAAGATCAAACCCCAAGAAGAAAAACCGGGAGATACCGAGACTCCTGAAGCCACAGAAGAATCAGCTTAAATTATTTCGAGCCATCATCGCCGATGGCTTCCACAGGGCATCCTTCTAAGGCTTCTTCGCAAAGCTCTTTTTCTTCTTCGTTCTCTGGTTGCTTAGTGATAAAGGCGTGGCCGTCATCATCATCCATAGAGAAGTTATCAGGAGCTGTAGTGATGCAGGCATCACATGCGATGCACGATCTATCAACATAGAAAGTGCCTTTTTTGTTCTCTGGATATTTGTCGTCTTTGTCAGCCATAATTTTTAAAAGCATAAAGCTCTATGATGTTATTGTCACTTTATATAAGGAGAGCCTGGGCCTTAATTTAGAGTGTTTTAGGTTTGGCTTTGAGGCTTGAGGGCTTCTCAAGGTGGACAATCAAAGTTAAGCTTCATCACTATGAATATGAATCAAGAAATCTTAAGGCGTCGAACCTTTGCTATTATTTCTCACCCTGATGCGGGTAAGACCACCATCACAGAAAAAATCCTTTATCAAGGAAAAGTCATTCGGGAAGCCGGTGAGGTGAAGGGTAAAAAAGGGACCAAATCTGCGACTTCAGATTGGATGACCATGGAGCAAGAGCGTGGTGTCTCCATCACCTCAAGTGTTATGAATTTTGATTTTAGAAAGCTAAGGGTCAATTTGCTGGATACCCCTGGGCATAAAGACTTTGGTGAAGACACCTATAGAACACTTCATGCTGCAGATTCAGCAGCAATGTTGATCGATGCTGCAAAAGGTGTTGAGGCTCAAACACGCAAACTCTATGAGGTCTGTCGTTTAAGAAAAATGCCCATGTTCACTTTTGCAAATAAAATGGACCGAGAAGGTAAAGACCCTCTTGAGCTTATCGATGATGTGGAGCAAACATTGGGGATGGCCTGTTTTCCTGTGACCTGGCCCATTGGGATGGGAGACCGATTCCGGGCTTTGTATCATAGGTTAGACAGCAAACTTTTCCTTTATACAAAGGGCGTTGAACTGCCCGAAGTGATAGATGTTAAAGGACCGGCTGACCCGTTAATTGAAGAAAAAGTAGGAACTGAACTTTTTGAACTGTTTACTGAAAATGCTCAACTCTTGGATGAAGCTTTGGTGAGCTTTTCGGAAAAAGAGTTTCTGGATGGGAAAATCAGTCCTATGACTTTTGGCAGTGCCAAATTTAATTGGGGTGTGGATTTATTTCTAGATATTTTTTCTAAATGGGCGCCGTCTCCTGGTATACGCAACACAACTGATGGCCCTTTGGATCCCTTGCATCCTAAGTTTTCTGGATTTGTTTTTAAAATTCAGGCCAATATGGACCCTAAGCATAGAGATCGAGTGGCTTTTATCCGCGCTTGCAGTGGAAAGTTTGAACGAGGCATGAAGGTGTATCACACGCGTCTAGGGAGAGATCTTCGGTTGGCCTATGCCAATAACTTTATGGCCCAAGATCGGCAAACTGTGAATGAAGCTTATAGCGGTGATATTGTAGGTGTGAATGATACTAGCAATTTCCAAATTGGAGACAGTGTCACCTGGGGCAAAGACTTCAAGTTTGAAAGTATTCCAAGATTTTCTCCTGAAATTTTTATGAGACTTTCCATTAAAGACCCCTTAAAGCGTAAAAAAATGCAGGATGCCATTGGACACTTGGTGGAAGAGGGCTTAATCCAGTTTTTTTATGTTCCGGCTTTAGGGCGACAGGAGTTTATCCTGGGTGCTGTGGGGGAGTTGCAGTTTGATGTGTTGATGTACCGGCTGCGAGATGAATATGGTTTAGATGTAAAATCTGAGACTCTTCCAGTGCAACTTGCGAGATGGGTGTGGACTAAGGACGGGGGCTTACATTTTGATGTGCCGAAATCAGTAGATCAGATTTATTTTGATAATTCGGATAAGCCTGTTGTGCTTTTGGAAAATGAATGGGATTTAAATTGGTTGACCAAAGATAATCCTGAGCTTGTTTTCACTCCTTCAGCTGTTTATACTGATCACACTTGAATTGCGAAGTGTGTGGACTTTTATTGGGGCACCTAGTGATTTTGAAACAGCTGAGGTAGATATGAAAAATACATTCTTATTGTTTACAGTTCTTATATTGGTAAGTTGCCAGTCTGAAGTAAAAAAAATAGGGCCAGAGACAATTCCTATCACCGTCAGTCAAAATGAAAACCCAGACAAAAGTACGACATTCTCAGCAGAGACACCGGGCTGTAAAATCAAGTGGCTGGTGAAAGATAAAGTTTTAACCCACAGAATGAAATGTGGGGCTGAACACTTGGAGTCTGAGTTGCCAGCCATGGTGAAACGCTTGGTTTATCAACTCAGAATGAATGGGTTAGCTGAATTGACTCAGCTTAGATTCACGACCAAAGATGATCCTGAGTTTGAAAAAAGGCTTCATATACTTTTGAGCCACTCTAAGCTTTGGAAAAAGTACTCGAATCAAACTCAGAATTTGAAGGGCTCCACTTTTCCAAGTCGATTTTTGAAACAAGTCATATCAAGATCTGAAGAGCTTGGGCGGATTAAATCTCTTATGAATCAAATGGGATATAAATTCCAGCTCAATCAGGTTCAAGTGGTGGACTATCAACCTTTATGGGAGATGGCGGAACTAGGTTCCGGCAGCCGCTATAAAAATAAAGATATTTTAGTCCCCCAAAACCTTCGCGTGGTCTTTAAATCAAAGTAAACTTTGTTTATTAGCTTTTTTAGCTCAAGGCTTTCTGCAATGCTCAAAGTTGCAAAGTATCTGGGGCACGCCCTAATAAAAGTCGAGATATTCAGATCTGCATATCTGCTTTCGGTGCTTTAAAAAAAACAATCAGCTAGCAATTAATCTTCTAAAGTTATAGTTAAGTTTATGTTAAGTCTTATATTTTTAAGATTCTATTAGCTCATAAATCTGGACTTCCTATCATTAAGAAATTGCTTTTAATGTGAAGTTGTAGCCCATGAATTTAATTTAAAACTTTAAGGAGATTCACTATGAAATACTGTATCTTTATTTTTTTCAGTTTTCTTTACAGTCTAACTTCTGGAGCTTGTCCTTTAGAATTTTCAACTCCTATAGACGATTTTGAGATGCTTCAAGAAGATTTGGACGCAGGAAGAACGGGGGCCTGTTTATTAAACTCTAAAATTATAAGTTCAGCGACACTCAAAGCTGATAAACTTTGGTACCTGAGCACAAAGGTGACAGTTGGAGATAATATTGCACGAACCTCGAGCACTCAAGATACAAAAGTCACACTTACTATAGAGCCAGGGACATTGATCTATGCTGATGATAGTCAGGCGTATTTGTTAATAGATAGAGGGGGGAAAATTCATGCCGACGCATGGGTAGAAGCCGAAGCTAAAATAAACCCGATTGTGTTCACATATGATGAAGACCCCTCGGAGCTCAGAAGAGGTATGTGGGGAGGCCTAGTCATTAACGGAAGTGCTAAACTTAATTCTTGTTCGAATAATGCGACCATTTGTGAAGAGCCAGGGGAGGGTCAATCAGGGTTTTATGGAGGAGACTTTGACGCTGACAATAGTGGTGTTCTTCGTGGTGTCAGAGTTCAGTACGCAGGTTACAAGTATTCAGGAAAAGATGAATTGAACGGAATTAGTTTTCAAGGAGTGGGCTCCGGAACTTTGTGCTCCCATGTCCAAGTTCATGCTAACTTGGACGATGGGGTCGAGTTTTTTGGTGGGACCGTAGGATGTCAAAAATTAGTATTGACGGCCATCGGCGATGATTCTTTGGATTGGACCCAAGGTTGGAGAGGTTCGGTGAAAGAGGCTGTCATAGTTCAGTATGCTGATAGATCTGGAGATCTGGGAGACCATGCTATTGAAGGTGACAATCTGGCGGATTTTAGAAATTTGACCCCTATATCTAGACCCCACTTGAGTCAAATGACGATTATTGCCTCCAATATGGGAGTCCTCTTAAGAGAAGGAACTTCAGCTGTAATCACTCATTCCATTGTCACAGGGTCCAATAAATTCTGTTTTGATATAGATCATATGGAGAGCTTTACACATGCTCAGCGAGATGAAGATGATCCTTTACGTCTGACATTTTCCAATAGCTTTTTGACATGTCCAAGAAATTTTTTTGAAGATGAAAAAATAAGTAAAAAAAATGGTATAGCCAAAGTGGTGGCCCCAGCTAATGAGTTCTCAGTTGAAGATTGGTTCCTCAATAAACAAGTCAAAAACCAAAATAAGCTGTCTTCACTCAAGGGTGTATTTCCAACCACTACTGAGCATATGTGGAGTGACGGGAGTTATAGTGGAGCCTTTGAATCTGAAGTCAAAGATTGGACCAAGGGGTGGATACTTGAAGGTTCTCTTGATCCTAATTTTTTTAATACATTGTAAGTTTAGTATTTGATAATAAGGGCGTTGAAGCTGCCTAAATTTCAAAAGTATCAAACAGAGTAGGTGAGAGAGTATAAGGGGCACAGGCTAAAAATGAGCTGAAGTTTTAAGTGGAAAATCAGTCAAGCTAATTTGGGTCAGGGCTCTGTTTTTTTCTACTTGAGTTTTTTTTGAGTGGGTTGATGAGCTCATCAATCCCTCTTGTTCGCCTCGTATAAAAATTTTGTAAACGACAGAGGTGTCAATGTACAAATCATTAATTATATTTTTAAGCTTAGTCATAGGGTCTCTTGAATATTCTTATTCGAGTTTAAGTGATATGGCGACGAAACTTTCAGAGCTTCGTCAAGAAATTTCTAGTTTAGAAGATAAGATCCGATCACAAGAAAGCTCTTTAAACTCAGAGTTTAAAATTTTTTCAATGGAAAGAGCAGAAATTGAGTCTAAGAAAAGAAATATCAGAAAAGCAAATGAATCTTTAAGAAAAGAAATTCTTTCATTAGAACAACAATTTCCCAAGAGTCACTTTCAGGATAAGGCTGTGGTCATGACCTCCTTAGAAGCTCTCGAACAGCGTGTGCAAACATCCTTGCCATTTCAAAAATCTGAACGTCTCAAACCTATTCAGGACCTGAAAATTGAAATTGAAAAGGGGCCGATGACAAATCATGTTCTTACGAAGTGGATGAGAATTTTATCAGAAGAAAACCAGCTGAGTTCTGATATCAGTTTGTTCAAAAAACCTGTTGTTTTTGGGGGAAGGTCCTACCATTCAGAAGTTTTAAAACTAGGGATGAGTGTCATGTACTTCAGAACTCCTGAAGGAAAGTGGGGAGGATATGTCTATAAAGATGGAGAATGGAAGGCGGAGCCTATAACAAGTCAAAGTGATATCCAGGATTTAAAGAAACTCTTTGCCTCTGTAAGAAAAAATATTCATCAAGGAGAGTTTAGAGTCCCGGTTCAAAAACTGCAGTTTCAAAGCTTTCCGTCAAGCTAAACCTTTTAAGGAATATTTTAATGATTTTAATTTTTTTAAAAACCTCAATTTTTTTTGTTTTTATATTCTTACAGTCCGTGTTCGCTGAAGATTTAGAGTCATCTTTTAAAAGAGAGTTCATCTATCTTCAATCCCAGAAAAAGACTTTAGAGTCTGTAAATAAAAAGTCAGAACAGAAGTCTAAATTAGAACTAGATAAGATTAAAACATCTTTGGATCAAGCACGAAAAGAATTAGTGCAGTTAGAAATAAAAAATCAAAAATTAATTCAAAAACTTAAACTCACAACTCAAAAATCAGAATCGATGGATAAAATGCTTCAGAGTACTAAAAACCTTGAGCATCAATTTAAAGATATCATGGGTCTTGAGGCTTCTCACAAGATCAGCCTAGAGCAGCTTTCACAAAAAATTAATGAAAGATGGAAATATCTAGATGGGATTAGGCTCGCACAGCAAAATTATATTGACTTTAAGGGTGAAGGAAAAAAGGACGAGATATTAAGTTTGGGAACTCTGGCCCGTTACAACAGCGAGAGTGGATCCTGGTTAGCCCCAATAGAGCGTGGCCTTTGGGGAGCTATTTCTAAACACGAGGGAGCAGATCCCTTGAAAACCTTGGGGTCAAATCAGTGGGCTTCCTTAGATTTATTTATGACATCCCCGGGTGGAGTGTACCAGGAGCCACCAAAAAAAACTTGGGCCTCAAGTATTAAGGCTGGAGGGTGGATTGGTTTTGTTATTATTTTCTTAGGTTTTATTGTTATCTTGGTGGCACTTTTAAGAGCTTTTAGATTGTATAAATCTGATTTTATAGAGGTTGCGGATATCTCGAAACATGGTCAGCATTTTTTTAAAACCGGGCAGCTTCCAGCCCCATTCTTTGATTCCTTATCAGGAGCGCAGAAAATTGTATTTTCAAAATTAAGTGAACATTCGGGAGGGAGTAAAAGCCAGATTGAGCCTCAATTGCTTGAACTTTACTACAAACAAGAAAGACACCTAGGTTGGCTAGGGCCTGTGATCCTTGTTATTGCAGCGGTTTCACCTTTGTTGGGATTACTAGGTACAGTGACGGGTATGATTTCTACTTTTGATGTGATCAACATTGTGGGGGCTGGTGATCCTCAAATGCTTTCCGGTGGGATATCTGAAGCCTTAGTCACAACTCAGTTCGGACTCATCGTAGCAATCCCCGCATTACTCGTCGGCAACTATCTCTCAAACTGGGCTAAGGAAATCGGCTCTAAACTAGAAGATCAGGTCTCCTTATTTATGGGCTCTGATGAAGAGCCTGTGGGGAGTTAAGTTTAGATGTGGACCTATTTTGAAATTTTAAATACGGGGGGATGGGTGATGTACCCCCTCATTTTTATAGCTTTTGTTCTTTGGTGGCTGCTCCTTTTAAGGTATCAAATGTACAATACAGAAAGGACCTCGTTTCTAGCTCGCCCTGAAAAATCCAAAGTGCTATGCCAATCTCTGTTAACTATAGCTCCTCTTCTTGGACTTTTAGGAACTGTTAACGGCATGATTGAAACATTCAGTTCTTTAGGAACTATGAGCTTGCACACCCAGTCTGGGGGGATTGCCGGAGGAATATCCCAAGCTCTGATTTCAACTCAAATGGGATTGGTCGTCACTATTCCAGCTCTACTTTTTTACAGATACACCCTGCGGCTTGAGGAGGCACAAAGTGAAAATCAAAAGGCGTAAGGAACAGGTTCAGGAGAATATCGATATTTCTCCACTGATTGATATGGTTTTTATTCTACTGATATTTTTTATGGTCAGCACTACATTTGTAAAAGATATGAAAATTGATATTAATAGACCTGAGGCTCAAAGCCAGGAGATATCTGAAGATAAGTCCATTCGGGTACAAGTCGATGCGGCCAGAAATATCTTCATTAATGGTCAAGAGGTGAGCTCATGGGTTTTGCAATCTCATTTGCGCCCGTTGCTTAGAGAGTCTCTTGAAAAATCTGTTCTGGTTATCGTGGATGCGCAAGTGAGTGCAGACAAGCTTATAGAAGTTGTAGATCAGTGTCGCTTAGCGGGGGCTAAAGACGTGGGAGTGGCAACACAGTCTGAAGTGGGAGTTTAGAATGTTATTGCAAAATAATAAAGTGAGCACTTTATGAAGCAGGTTAAAAAGAATGACAAAAAATATTTTTTTACTCGAGCTTTTTTGGGGGCGAGTGTATGCACTTTCATGGTGTTGTTTTTTATCAGTGCACTCAATAAAAAAAAGATGAACTTAGATAAAAAAATCAAAGTCAGCCAGTTTAAAGTCCAAGATTCCCTTAAAGATAAAGTGAAAGAAACCCAAAAAATTAAAAAAAAAGTAAAACCTAAAAATTTGTCACAACCAAAAATGAGCAGTTTGATTTCTGGCCTAAGCTTTGGATTGCCCGTTTTTGATCTGAGTTTAGACGCTGCACAAGGTGGCCTTGATGAGTTATCTAACAATTCTAAAAAGGCACACGAGTTAGATATCAAGCCAAAGTTGATATTTAGGCCTCCATTAGAGTTTCCAGAGCAAGCTTTGGAGGAAGGAATGAGTGGGTTTGTGAAAGTGTCACTGCTTATTGGTCGCGATGGTGGGGTTGAAGATATTAGGCTCGTGGAAGCCCAACCGGGGGGTGTTTTTGAGCAAGCTGCTATTGCCAATGTAAAGACTTGGAAATTTAGACCTGGTCAGGTGAACGGTCGGCCTGTGGCTTCATGGCAGCTCCAGCGTATTAGCTTTAGTCTCGGAGGCTAAGTGAAATTTTTCTTACTATATATTAGCTTTTTCTTTCTTAAATCTGTTTATGCTTTAAGTTTTTATCAGATTGAGACTCTGATCCAAAGTGGAAATGTTGAGCAAGCGATAACGGCCTTGGAAAAGTATGAGGGGCACGAAGTAGGACGTGTCAGGCTAGAGGCTCTTATTGAGTTGAAGAGAAAAAATTACTCTAAGGCCATTGCACTTTTTAAATTGGCTCTAACAAAAACAGACCAACCCCACAATTTATTTACAGGGCTAATGCAATCTTTGTATAGCTCTAAAGCTTATGCTGAGGTCATTGAATTTTACAATCAGAGGCCAAAATCTTTAAATTCCCCCAGTTGGACTCTGATTGCAGCGGCATCATACCAAGGCTTGTCATCGAACTCCAAAGCTAACGAGCTATATCAAGAGGGGTTAAAAGCCTATCCTCATTTCTCTCCACTCATACGTCAATATTGGAGTTTCTTAATCGATCTAAATTTGTTTAATGTGGTTTATAATGATGTGACACGAGATCTGGATCGATTTGAATTAGAGGATTTACTATACCTTGGTGCTCTTTATAAACAAAAGAAACAATTAGAAAAAGCCATTTATTTACTGGAATTGGCACAACTTAAATCTCCAAATCATGCCAATGTGTTAGCCGAGTTAGCTCATGGGTATTATCTTCAAGGAGATCTCCATACAGCCTCACGCTTATACACTCGTGCGGCTCGTTTGAATTTAAATTACTCTTATCAGGCTGCAGAGACCTATATTAAATTAAAGCAATTTACCCATGCTCGATATTTTAATCAATTTGTGATTGAGGAAAATAAAAAGGTGAGACAAATGTTTTCAATTTTTGTTTCAGAAGGCAATCACTATAAGATTCTCTCTCTTTTACCTGCTTTAAAAAAAATAAATATCTATGGGGAACCTCAGGTTCAGTATGCGCTGGCCTTCACCCACTTTAAATTAGGTGAATTTAAAAAGATGGAAAGTCTTCTTGGAAAAATAGAATCCTCCAAACTTGATGAAAAGATCAGACAATTGCGGCAACAGGCCCAGTTTTGCAGATCTGAAGGGAATTGGAAGTGTCATGTTTAAACACTTTATGCTTTGTTTTACTCTTTTTTTTAATGGAATTGTATTTGCTGAAGTCAAAAAAGATGGGGAAGTTTTAGCTTATTTTTTTACAGAATCAAATTTAACGACGAAGCTTCATTGGGAGTTGAGATCAGAAAACCAAGAAGTCTTGAAAGGAGAAACAAAGGAGTCTTTTTTATCAATAAATCTGGCCTTTGGGGAGTATGTGCTTTCTGTCACCAATGAGCAGGGTCTAACAAAAACTATTCCATTTTATACACTTAGCGGAGAACAAACCCGTATCATGTATACATTTTCTAAAAATTTGTCCTTAGAAAAGTTAGAAATTTCAGAACCCCAGAGAAAAATTAAAAAAAAACTTTCAGAAAATCTTCTGAAAAAAATAAAATTTAAACTTAAAGATCAAACCACAGGTGCGCCAATTTCTAATGCCACAATTTACATCAAAGGCACTGGACTTAAAGCAGAAACTTCTTCCAGTGGGGTGGCTGAACTTCTTATTGGTGTGAAATCAGCTGATGTGACCCTTGTTCATCCGGAGTACTCGGCACAAACGATCAAAAATATAGACTTCAGTCTGAAGTCTATCATTCCCCTAAAAGTCTTGCCTATCCAGGGGGAGCTTTCAGAACTCGTCGTTTTAGCTCCTAGTTATAAAGGTTCCCAAGCTGCTATGATGAATGTTAGAAAAAACAGCTCAGGCTTGAAAGATTTGATGGGGGCCTCAGAAATAAAAAAAAATGGGGACAGTAGTGCCGCCTCGGCTCTAAGCAGAATCACTGGGCTCAGCTTGGTTGATGGCAAGTATATTTATGTCCGAGGTTTGGGGGAGCGTTATTCTAGCACAAAATTAAATGGCTTAGTCTTGCCCAGCCCGGACCCTTCGAGACGTGTGGTTCCACTCGATATGTTTCCAACAGGTCTTGTTGAGAGCCTGAGTGTGCAAAAGAGTTATGAGCCGAGTGCACCTGCTGAGTTTGGTGGAGGAGTTGTTGAAGTCACAACTCAGAGTATGCCCTCAAAGTTTACAGCAGGGCTTTCTATGTCGACAGGTGTAAATGACCTGGGGACACTTAGGGGCAATGCGAAAGGGCTTTTTGCAAAATCAGACCGGCTTGATTTTTTAGGAGTGGACGCCGGATTAAGGTCATTGCCTTTGCCTGTAAAAAAACTTAAAGATCAAAAAATAAAAATTAAAAAAAAATCAAGACGTTCTAAATCAGGTCAGAGTAAAAAAGAGTTAGTTGAATTAGCCAAAAGCTTTCCGGTTAATTATGACGTCAATGAAAAAAGTTTGAGTCCTAATTATTCTGTATCAGCTCATGTGGGGGACCAGGTGAGTTGGAAATCTTTAAAGCTGGGAGGTCAGGTCAAAGCGAGTTTGAGTCATGATTATGACCGTCAAGGCAGATTGAAGCAGAATTATATCCCAAATGCCGACGGCGGAACACAAAAATCAGATTCGAAATTTATAGATGAAACAGAGCATATGATTCAAACAGGTGTTTTGCTTTCCACAGGTATAGAATTTTTAAAATCACAAAAGCTAAGTTATACAGGCCTTTTGAGTCGATCCACTGTAGATATGGCTGAGATTTTAGATCAAGAAAGTGTCAACTCTGCAGAGGACAATAGGGTGACAACATCTTTGTATTGGAAAGAGCGTCAGATTAAAACTCACCATTTAAGGGGAAGTCATTTTCTCACTCAACATAAAATCACTCCCCGTGTTCATTGGGATTATGGTCTTCTGTCGGCATCCAACTTTCGACCAGATCAAAAAAAATATGTTTATGAATATGATCCTTTTACAGAAGATTATCTTTTTGCTGAAAATAGGGCTTATGGAAACTCCAGGCTCTACGGTGATCTAGAGGACCAGTCTCGAGTCTATAATCTTGGTTTAGATATTCCGTTAGAAACCTCTCTCATTGGCAGGGAGCTCAAGCTCAATTTTAAGTTTGGATATTTGAATCAAAAAAGAAAGCGGACAGATGATGTCATTCGTTTTTTCTTACAAAAGCTAGGAAAAAAAGAAAATGCCTATGCTTTGACTGATAAACCCAATAAAATATTGTCCCATGTAGGTGAAGAGGGCTTTCGTCTTTCGGAAAATACAACGGCAGAAGATAATTATACAGCTACCCATAATGTAGAGAGTTTTTACTTTAATGCTTCTGTTTTTATGGGATGGCGTAAAAAAAACAATAATTCATTAGGGATTGAATTGTATTTCGGTGGACGTGATGAAAGTTCGAAGCTCACTTTCCAAAGCTTCGAGCGCACAAGCACAAAGTCAAACTTACAAGAGTTGGAAGACAATCGATTCCTTCCAGTGTACGGCTTGAAGCTTGTTTTACCTTATAAGAACAGCTTGCGCTTAGCCTGGTCTCGTACGATTTCTCGCCCAGACTTTAAGGAATTTTCTGAATCTGAAAGTATTAACGATGAAGAGAAAGTGATTGAAAGAGGAAACAAAAATCTTAAGGTTTCAGATCTCAGTAATTTTGATCTCCGCTGGGATTGGTATTTGTCAAAATCAAATATTATTTCGGCGAGTTATTTTAGAAAACATTTTAAAAATCCTATTGAGGCTGTGGGAATTCCAGCTTCAAACCCCTATCGTACTTATATTAATACTCCAGAGGCTGAACTTTATGGTTATGAGTTTGAGTTTAGGGCGGATCTTAAAAGTATATGGTCACGCCTTCAAGGCTTTAAATACTCTGGGAATTTATCATGGATGCGATCTGAGGTTAGGATGACTGATGTTCAACGCAAAGAGCTGACCCACAATGTAAGACCTTTGCAAGGGCAGTCCAAATTTCTTGGAAATATGGCCTTAGGCTATACCCTAAATAGAAATAGAACATTTATGAATCTGATATTTAGTATTTATGGTTCAAGAATTCAAGAGGTAGGGACCCGAGGCCTGGATGATATATATGAGCAACCTTATAGTGAGCTTGATTTTGTTTTGCAACAGAAATTAGGATCCCGCATGTCTATGGGCTTTAAAGTGAGAAATATAACTAACTCAGAGCGTGTCTTAACTCAAGGCACTCAAAGAGTGCAAGGCTTTACCGCTGGTCGAAGTTATAGTTTGGGCATTAAGTGGAAGATATAAACCTGAGTGCGTCCATGATTTGACTACTCTTCGGGGGCCATATCCATATATTCGCTTGTATTCTGAGTTATCTCCAGGTCTGGTTTTTTAAATGCTGTCAATAATTTTTTAATGATGTCTTGAAAGTCTGTAGCATTTGCTTTTTCAACATCAAAATAAAAATAATTCACTAAACCCATTAAAGGTGTAAAATCAAATTGAACTGTTTTGAATATAAAGTTGGGTGAGCCAGATGAAAAACTTTCGATGTGATATGTGAGTAATTTTAGAGCTTCAATAACTTTAGCTTCAGCTTCATTTTCAGACCAATTTAGTTGTACTTGAATATTAACTCCAGTTTGAACAGAATTTTGGACCAAGACTTCTTCTTTAATCACAAGTTGGAAATTGTCATTGAGGTCAATCATATAATAAGGGTCCACTTCGAAAGTAATACCAGTATCAAATGTCACGTATTGAGGTATGGCTTCAACAAGGATGGACTCTGATCTTAAAGTACCCACAACTCCAGTTAAAAAATCACTGGTAGCATAAGCAAGCGAAGAGCTAAGTAAAAATACTAAAAATAAAGTATGACTAAGCATTTTTCTCATAGAGTTTCTCCTTAAAATAAAAAATTGTTTAGATCTGCCCTGTGATATTGAGCTCAGCCCTTCTCGGCGAAATCACAGCCGTATACAGATCTTGCATTTCTAACTTCAGATTTATACTTGAGCTAAACCCTCATGCCAAGGCTCCTGAGGTCTTAAAAGTCTGGGCAATCTTTTATGCCTTGGCACTAACCCGCATATTTAGTAAAAAAATAAACAACTTTTTAACTATTCACCTGGTTTCTATCGAGCTTTGAACGTGTGGACTCATTTTGGAGAACCCCTGCCTCAACAATGTCACTTGCCACTTCAGCAAGACCATGACGATTTAAAATTTAAGGACTGTATTACTCCGAATATAGCTCAACCTTAATTCAAGTTATCTTCCCTATTAAAAGCCATATAAACTAAAATCAACTTAGCTAACTCATTTTTTGAAAAGCCATTTTGCCATAAGCGTTACTTATGGCAAAAGCTAAAAAATACAATTTCTCATAATGATGCAGAGATGATTCAATATATATATGGAGGAGATGTAGGCTTTGATCATACGCCTGGACCTATGGACGGGTTCAAAAGGGCGCCTACGCTATTCATAGCTTAGCGCCTGGGGTTAAAGCCGTATCTATCATGGATGATATATAAAAAATACTTATACCTTATTTTTCTTCTTGTGCCCGCACTTTCATGGGGTGAAAG
>CALGWV010000052.1 GCA_937936325.1 uncultured Bdellovibrionales bacterium
TATTACTTCATAGCACTGGGGTCGCTTAAGAGAAGTTTACTGTTTATTAGAGTGAGAAAATTTTGAAACTTTAATCTCAGATACTGATCAGCTGGGTGCCAGTCTCTATAAACTGACTCAGTCTATCTGCCCCTGAAGCCGAGGGGCCTTGAGGCCTGGATTGTTCCTTGAACCCCCAATTTTAGAAGAGAACCCACTAGAATATCAATGATTAAATGCTAAACACACTTGAAATAATTAAAAAATTAAAATTTCTAATGCTGAGAACTCAAAACAAGTCCTGAATTAAGCTACTGAATTGAGACAGCTTAACTTTTATCACTAGACTTTCGTCACAATTTAATTTTTATGCTTTTTTTTTGTCTCGAGCTGAGACGTTTGTCTGGTCTCTTCAGAAGTAAAGTACGATAAACTACTTAGGAAAGGAGAAAAACACTATGTTCAATATGTTTAAAGAGAAATTCATCCCGTTAGTATCGCTGGTAGCTCTAGCGATGACTCTGTTCGTTTACCAAAACTGTGCCAATACAGAATTCGCTGTTGAGGACACAGAAGGCTTTTTACAACAGTCTCGTTATGATGAGTCTCATTTAGTAGAGATTTTAGGTGCTACTAAAAATAAAATTGCAAGGCTCAGTAATGTGAACTCTGGTAATGATGTGAGAGATCGTGAGGCTCTTCTCATGTCGCAAAAATTAGAAGAAGCTCATGGTCTTGTTTATAGATATTTGGAAAACCTAGATGGAACCAAGCTCAATGCCAACTCTGAGTTATTTGCTCAAGTGGATTATCTTGTCTTCTTAAATAGTGAGGCCGGAGATTATCTTTTAGTTTTAGATCTTGATCAAATTAAGAGGGAAGTGGCCGCGAACAGGCTTAAAATTGAACAGTTGGATTCAAGTTTTAATGAATTTAAAACAGTGGTTTTAGCTCGACTCAATGCCATTGATTCAGTTGTGAACTCAATGTCGACACGTCAAGATAGTTTAACTTCTATGCTAGATCAGCTTAGAGCACAAACAAGTGCTTCAGATGCCGCTCTTCAAGCCTCTTTGCTTTCTATAAAAGAGTTTACGGAAAGAGACTTAGCTCGACTTTTCCAGATGAATAATGAATTGTCCACTGATATTTTAGAGCAGAGAGTGGTTCTTGATGACTTATTTACTTCACAAAATGAACTTTCTAATATTCAAGGTCAAATGTGTACGGTAAATTCAACGGGGGTTGTGACTGACACACGTACTAAATGTAGTTCTACACTTCAAGGTGATGGATGTTGTTTGACTGTAGATGTTGTAGATTGCTCTGTTTTGTTCCCTGACTCAGGTCAATCCGTAGCAAGGTCTCAGTGTGAAATCGTAATGGCCTCAATTAAAAATCATGATGCGCAACTTCAGGCTATTAAAGCTGTGGACGAAAAACAAACTGAACTTATTGAAGGATTACTCAATGATGTTTCAAGTTTGAACACTCAGGTTAAAACTTTAGCTGATGGGCAAGTTCTTTTAACTCAAGCACTAAGTGCAATGAATAATAAGCTTAACGCTATTGATAGTCGCTTATTAATTGTTGAGTTTAAAACTAGTCATGCTGAAGCTGCAGCAAGTATTAAAGAAAGAATTGAGCTGACGAAGGCTTGGGTTTTACAACGACAAAAAGATGTAACCTCTAGGTTTTGTTCTGCCAACTTTCATCAAGCTCGTAAAAACTTTGACTATGAGAAACAGAGGCAAAATTGGGATTTTTGTAGGTTTACTCTAAATAAACTTAAGAAAGCTATGGTACAACTTCACAATATAAATGCTTTTACTATGGGTGTTGAAGCTTTAAATGTTGATAGCCCTTGTAGTGCAACAATCAATGGGGTCGCTGCAGAGAGCTTGTCTTTAAGTCAATTGACTCAACCTGCTACTTTTCAGGAAATGAACCAGAAATGTACTTCAGGTGCAGCTCTTGTTAAAGCTCGTTTAGTGAGTGCAGTAAAGGCATTAGAAACCATTGCACCTGAGTTTAGAACTAAATCCTATATTGAAGAGCAAGCCCCAATTGCTCAAATGCTATTTTTAGACTCTGCTATACAATATACAAACCCTACAGCTCAGGCATCTCTAGAGACGGTGTTTGGACAAGTAGAAGGACTGTTTAAGAATAAATATATTAAAAATATTTTAAGAAATGCTGCCGGGGAGTTTCCTCGAGATGCCCAGATTATTGCTAAGGCTTTGATTCCTAGATCCAGTGAGGCCTATACTTATAGTGAAATGGCTGGTCAAAGGTTAAGCTCTAAAATCATTGAAGCTTCGTGCTCGGATTGTTCATGGGGAGTAAAGTCCAGGTCTAACGCCGGCGGTGTAGTGACAGGAGTTCTTACTTCTGAGATGAGATATCCTCAGTCAATCAACACCAATCTTTGTCCTGTTAAAAATGATTTAGTGATACAAAAAGAAATAGGTTCTGATGATTATTATGCCTACATCATTAACTATGACTGGAATGGTCAAGAAAGAGTGAGAGGTTATAACAGAGGTGGCAGCCACTTAAAAGTAGCTACTAGTACAGTTAACTATAACTCTGGCTTAAGAACTCAAAGACGTTATTGGGGTGCTCGTACTATTTATAAGAATGCTATTCCTAATCTGGATATGTTAGGTCGATTTTCAGTCCGTGTGACTCAACCTTACGGGAAGGTCTACAAAGGTAAAGCCCACTGTACACATTTTACAGCTGCTTTTCCAATGTTAAAAAGAGACTTAACGGCGCCAACAACATCTCACACAAATCTTTATAAATATCTAAATGGGTATGCTGCAACTCCAACATCTGCATTAGGTAAAGCTTGTATTAAAAATATGGGGACTCTTTCTCGTGTTAGAGAAGAAGCTTTAGATTCTGTTGATCTTGGACGTTTATACCTTATGGATGCCACAGGAACACAAAGTTATACTCAAGCACGTAGAAATTTGGTTACAGCTACGAGCACTCAGTTAGGCCCTAACTATTGGGTGACTAAAGATAAATCATTTACTTACGGTGAAGGCGGGAATTTTGAGTCTATTGCTTCTGGAAAAGGTTTTTATCAAGTTGGTTCTACTTCTTACAATGGAATTCATTTTTGGCGAAAAGCCACATCTGCTGATGGCATTACTAAACAAGAATGTACTCCTAATGAGTAGAACATTTTAAAACCTTTAAAGTTAAAAAACCTGCACTATTGCAGGTTTTTTTTTGTCTAAAATCTAGAGCTGCGAAAGACTTGTTTGTCCACTACAAAAAACATCTCAAGGCGAATCT
>CALGWV010000053.1 GCA_937936325.1 uncultured Bdellovibrionales bacterium
GCTAACAGACTCGGATCCTAGTAAGACAAGCTGAGCCCCTTTAAATTTTAAAAACTCTCCTAACATGACCAACCTATGGTCTGAGCTTACGTCAAACTGAACCTGATTTTGACTTGGAAAAATAAAACCTGAAGACCCAAAAATACTAAGACTATTTTCAGAGTGTTTATTGTAACGAACACCCAAAAGATCAAAAAGCTCACAAACTTTATTGAGCCTATGTGACTCTTTATAACCTAAAGCCTCAAGCCCTCTTAAATGTGAGACGCCCTCGGCGAAAATACAAAGACCTGCCAACATACAAAATAGATCTGGCTGTTTCTGAAGGTTAATATTTAGACACTTTAATACACCCAGTTTGTTATCTATTTTTTTTACCTTGATGGACTCTGCTGTCGCTTCAACATCAACCCCCATTTTCATAAGACAAGCCACCCCTTCAATGTCTGGCTGAAGAGATGATGCCTTTAAATCAAGAGAGATATCATTACAAAAAATAGAAAAGCACATCACACAAAAAGCTGATGAAGCGTCAGGCTCTACTTTTATTTTTTGAGCCAAGGGTTGCAGCGGATAAACTTGAACTTGATTTTTATTAATTACGAAAGTATTTAAGCTTGAACTCTGTTTTAAAGACCTTAGCAAATCTAAAGTAGCCTGAAGATAACCCGAGGCTTTACTTAAGCTTTGAAACTCTAAAGTCACACCACTTATCGGCGCATTTGAAGTCAGCATCAGTATGAAAGCCGTGGCCACTTGGGTGGTGACTGAGAGGTCTAAACTATAGCTTGAATTGAGACTCCAACCCGTACTTTGAATAATTAAACTATTAGCTCTAAATTCAGCACTGACATTCAGCTGATCAAAAAGAGCCAAAAGATCATGATGTGGTCTTTGAAGCAAATCAGGATGAAGCTCTATTTTATAATCTCCTGGATAGGCAGAAATAAAAACTGAGAAGAAACGAAAACTGGTTCCACCTCTACCTAAATAGAATTCATTGTGTTTTTTATGTTGGCTTAGGGCTGTACTTAAAAAAGAAACGTCTTCGGCTTGAGAGTGAAAGTTAACTTCAAGCTCTTGAAATAGCTCATCAAGTAGCAAATATCGATTCACCAGAGATTTAGAACTTTGAAGCTTTATCTGAACCATGAGGTTCATACTAGTGGAGTGTCCGTTCAAAGTAAATTTTTTAAAAAGACTCTTGAAAGGAGTGCTGATCAGACTTTAGATTGGTTCTCTTCTGAATTTGGAGGCTTTAGGAATAACCCAAGCTCAAGGCCCGGACTTCAGGGGCAGATAGACTGAGTCAGTTTGTAGAGACTAGCACCCAGCTGATTAGCATCTGAAATCAAAGCTTCAAATTTTTCCAGCTCTAACAAACAGTAAAACACTCTTTGCGACCCCAGTGCTATGAAGTAATACAGCCTTCTCTCTTATCTTTTTGCCTTGCACTGCCTTAAGCTAAATTTAAGACAGATACTGAGACAACTCTTACGAGTTAGTCCAGAGCAAATCCTTTGATCGGAAGCTGTTTGCATTTTTGATAAAGGGACTTCGCCACCTTCAACAGTCCCTAGATCTTATTTTTGCGCAAAAAAAAACCTTGCAATAGCAAGGTTTCCTTAAACAGATTTAAATCTTAAAGTTCAGTCTTAATTATCAAGTTCAACAAAGTCTTTTAGAAAGCCAGCATATGCTTTAAAGCTAGACTTCACGGCTGCAGCTAGCTGAGACTTAAGAGCATCTTTATTTTGCAACAAGACTTCTGTCATAAGTGAGCTCGTTAAACCTTTAGCAAGTTCATTCACTCGAACATTAAAATCAAGCATTAAATTCATAGACTCTTCCGTAGTAGAAAAAGCCACCATGGCTTTAATAATGGGCTTGTCGTTGGTAAAAGGCGTGGCTGTATTGTAGTCTTCAAACCAATCTAATAAATTCACCTTGAAGTGAACACCATCAGCAGTCTCAAAAAACAGAAAAGAATATGAATCCTGCACAGCATCTGAAGTATGATGGTAATCCTTTTTAAGCTGAATCTGCTCTTCTGTAAGACCATCTTCACTCACATAGAGCAAAGCTGAAGAAGCTTCATAAAGCTGATTAACACCCATTCTATAATTTGCATAAAGCTCAACAACAAGTGCTTGAAACTCTTTAAAACTGGTCGTTTTCTTTACATCACCCAAAAACTTATAACAAAGTTCATTTGTGAGGGTTTCAACAACGTTGTAGTGATCTCTAGGTACCTCTTCACAGCTATTAAAATCTTGCACCAAAGCATGTTTAAAAAAACTAAAAGTATCCGTATGTAAGCTTGCAGACCATTTTCCTGCAATAAGCATGTCTCCTTCATAGTAACTCGAAGGAGCTGTCACGAACTTCACCCCAACACCAAAGACAGTTTCAGGAGCTGAAGGAAGGGAGGGGTCGTTCCAAGCGGCTTTATCAGTTCCCACTTGAACAGAAAGCTCCATTTGAGGCTTGGCGAGATCTGTGAAATAAGGACTTAGTTCAGCAAATACTTTTGTTAAAAATGCATATTCAGGGTCCGCTAACAATTCCTCCGCTACTTCTGCTACGACTTCATTGAGTAGAGTGTTCTGCTCAAATGCTGTTAACTCTGCAACCAGTGCTGTCTCTTCAACAGTAGGTGCTTGAGAACTTGATGTTTCTTGAGCCAAGGCTCCATACGAAAAACTGAAAAGTAACCCTAAAACTAATAAACGCATTGTATCTCCTTTTAAAAATTTTTACAGACCCGCACTAAACACCAGAGCTCTCACAAAAACATGACACTATTAGCTAAACCCCGCATTTTTCAACGCTAAAGCTCTATAATCAAGGTTTAAGCTTAGATGAACTCATTTTTTTTAAACTATTTACTTTTAACCAAAAGTTTAACCGCTAACTTATCTCAAAGTTTGGCAATTCACTATTTCGCCAAGGCTTGGGCAAAAAAAACATAATACTTTAAACTCTCTCTCAACTTATTTAAGCCTTCCGCATCAATTTTAGCTTTCACCTCAGATAAAGCCCCTACTATTGAGTTTTTATGAAACTCGATGAATTTCTCACTCATCTGTAAATCAAAAATAAATGCAGCGGATACACTTTCTTCAGTGACCGTTAGCAATACAGCGGCCTTTTCCACAGGCTTATCTTTGGCAAGACCTGGAATATGAATCACATCCTTCAAGCTATTTTTTAAATCAATACGGACCTGAAGCTCTCCTGCATCAGAAAAAGCCATATTGATGGCTTCGATAAACTCATAATTATCGATAACTACAGTGTCCTGACTTTTTTGACTTAATTCTTCTTCACTGAGTGAAGCGCTGTCCTTTTCTACTAACCCAGATGCCAAAGCTTGGACATGCAGCCACAAAAGTCTTGCCTTATATTTATGAAAAGCAGAGTACACCAAAGCCTCTGCTGTAGAATAATTAGAAGCCGCTTTTATAAGAGGCAGATACTCTCTACAAACTTCATTGTACACCTCATCTCCAGCGTAAAAGCTCACATCTAGATCACATTTAGAATTTAGTTTCTCTGTCAACAAGGATTTAAAAAAGTTTAAGACTGAAGTTGTGACACCTAATTGAGCCACCCCTTCTACGTCAAACAATTCCTGACCATTTGCAGAGGTCTCATTAGATCTATGAGCATTGTAGAAAGTGCTAAAACCAATCTCAGCACCACGACTCGCACCAGGAGTATTTGAATCCCAAAATGTTTCATTTACCCCTGTATTGATTGATACTCTCATATTAAGAACAGATGATGCTGGATCTAGGATTTCAACTTTTGCGTCTAATTGAGTTAAAATCCCAGAGAACTTTGGGGCTGCCAAAATTTCAGAGACCAGACCATCAAGTGTTTTCTGAATTAAAGCGTTTTGCTCCAAAGTTCCCAAAGCAGCGGAAGATGCTGATTCTCCCACCACATTCTCATCTTGGGCACTAGCTCCAAAAGACAAACTGAAAATTAGACTCACTAATAATAAACGCATAACTGCTCCTTTTTATAGACTTGGCTTGCCACTGAAACACGGGACATTCAGTCAGCATTCCTCACCAAGTTTGAGCTTTAAAAAGCCTCTAGCAGCTCCTCAACAGGGGTCCAGCTTGTAAGATAGGATTGGTTATTAATATATGTTGTTAAGATTTCGTTTTTTTTACTTATTTTTTTATCATTTTTCAAACAAAGCTCTGCCTGGTCTTTAAATATAGAAAACTCACGAAACTCAATTTTATTTTTTTGAAAAATTTTTAAAAACTTCTTATAGTTTTCCGGAGACAGATAAGCTTTCTCTAAACTGATTTTAAGAATTCGAAGCAATCCCTGCTCCACAGCTTCACCATGGGCGAGTGCACACTCGAGCTCTAAGACATGCCCCAAGGTATGACCCAGGTTCAAAATAACTCTTGTGCCTTTAGTTTCATAAGGGTCACTTATAACAATTTTACTTTTAAAATCAATGAGTGTTGGCAAAAGACTCCACAAGAGATTTTGATCTAGAGTTTGATTAGCAACTACAAATTCTTGGGCCCAGCTTTGATTGTGATTTAAAAGTAAGGTTTTAAAAAACTCCCCTCTTGCTTTTTCTACAAGGTCTGAACTCAGCAACTCTTTAACGATCCAAGTTTCTGCTGAAGGATAGAAGCTACCAAGCTGATTCTTAAGCTCTCCCACGTTTAAAGCCGTCTTGCCGCCATGAGAAGAATCAACAGCCGCAAGCCAAGTGCTCGGGATATGTATTAACTTTACTCCTCGCTTATAAACTGAAGCTAAAAAGCCAATAGCGTCGCCGACACTGCCGCCACCAAGAGCATAGATATCGACAACACCCCCCAGCTGCACAAGCTTATTAATAATTGGATCTAGTGATTCAAATTTTTTTAATCCCTCGCCCGCTGCAACCCAAATAATTTTGGATGTATCAAAAGGCACTTTAAATTTGTTATTTTTAAAGTAAGCTTTAAAATATTGATCAGCAATCAGGACAGCCTGAGGGCTCCATTTAATTTCAGAAAAATTCTCTTTGTAAAAAACCTCAGCTAATTTCATAAATTCCTCAGATTTTTTCTTGAAGTTCATCACCAAACAGATTAAATGATAAAACCACAAATAATATACATAACCCTGGTAGAGTCACCAACCAACTTGAAGTCTCCATATAGGCTCGTCCATCTGAGAGCATCACACCCCACTCAGGTATTGGGGCTTGAGCACCTAAGTTTAAAAAACCTAATGCTGCAATACTTAAAATCGCCTCAGATAAACCTAAAGCCCCTTGAACTATAATGACCGGGAGACAATTGGGGAGAATATGAAATACCATTAACCTAAAGTCTGACAAACCAAAACTACGACCAGCCTCAACATAGGGCTTCGCCCGCTCTTCTAAAGTGGCGGCCCTGAGCAGCCTTATATAAGCCGGTATTGAGACTAAACTCACAGCAAGAATACTATTCTTTACAGAAGGGCCTAAAAGAGCCACTACCACCATGGCCATCAAAAGACTCGGCAATGACATTAAAATATCAGTGAGCCTCATAATAACAGGGCCAAGTCTTCGGGTGTAAAAACCTGCAATAATACCTAAGCTCACACCTAGACTCATGGAGATAAGCACAACACTCAAACCTATAATGAGACTCATCCTAGCCCCATAAAGAAGTCGGCTTAAAAAGTCCCTGCCAATATCATCAGTCCCGAGGTAATGAGGACCAGCAAGGTTTGGAGCCAAGCTTACGGCATCAGTGCTTATGATTTCGTAAGGGGAAAAAGGGGCAAGTATTGGGCCTAAAGTGGCCACTAAGACAAATAAACTCACGCCGTAAAAACCCAATTGATTTATTGATTTCAATGGGCCTCGCTTTCTATACTTTTTAAAGTGGGATTTATTTTATAGTATAATAGATCTACAAAAATGTTCACTGCCACGATTAAAATAGCTATCAGTAAAATCCCACCTTGAATGACGGGGTAATCTCTTGCCAAAAGAGCTTGCACCAACCAACGCCCTAAGCCTGGCCAGGAAAAAATACTCTCAGTCAAAACCGCCCCTGTCAGAAGCGCCCCTGTCATTAAACCAATGGCTGTCACAATAGGAATAGAGGCATTTCTTAAAGCATGTTTAAACAAAACTGAAATCACTCCAAGCCCTTTAGAGTGAGCGGTGCGTATATAATCTTGCCCTAAACTTTCCAACATGGCACTTCTTGTGAACCTAGCAATGCTAGCTAGAGGAATAGTCCCTAAAACAAAAGCGGGCAAAATTAAATGCTGCACTGAACTCCAAAAAGCGGCGAACGGATTTGCGCTCCACCAGGAGTCGATTAAATAAAAACCTGTCACTTGAGGGATCTCATAAATAAAATGTATTCTCCCAGAAACAGGAGTCCATCCCAATTGCACAGAAAAAAATAAAATTAAAATTAAGGCCCACCAAAATATAGGCATCGAATAACCTAAAAGTGAGACCCCCGAAAGCAGTGGATCCCAAAAAGTATTTTTCTTATAAGCTGAAAATAAACCCAACGGGATGCCGAAACTAATTGCAAGTAGCAAGGCTAAAAAGCTCAATTCAACTGTAGCTGGAAGTTGGGTGAAGAACTCCTTAACGACAGGAGCTTTCGTAAAAATAGAAGTGCCAAAATCGCCCCGAAAAAGTTGAGAGGAGTAATTTAAAAATTGAGAAACAAAAGATTGATCTAATCCTAAGGCTTTTTGCATTTCCAAATAGGCTTCAGGAGTGGCGCCTCTTTCTCCCAAGAGACTTAATACCGGATCACCAGGTAAAATTCGGATCATTAAAAAACTCAAAATCATTAATGCTAATAATGTAGGTAGAGTTTGCAAAAGACGTTTTAATAAAAATTTTAACACAAGCTTATGATCCCACCTCTTCACAATTTGTACAGACTTAGTTTAATTGAGCTTGATCAGTTTTAAACTGTTTTCAAGATAGCACTTGAGGCTTTTACCATCAAATTTGATTCAGAATTTTCACAGAATCAAAGAAAAGAACAATCACTTTAATCTCTATCATTTTCCAGAACTCAAACTCACACCACTTAGATCTTCCGTACCCAACGGGTTTATCCTATAAGCTTTCACTTTTGTGTTGATCCCACGAAAAATAGTGGAATGCACTAAAGGAACCCAAGGTTTTTCTTCAAAAAATATTTTCTGTGCTTCTTTATAAAAAACAGTTCTTTGATTTTGGTCTGTTATCGTTTTTGCTTTTAAAATTTGTTCATCAAATTTTTTATGACACCATCTTGCACTATTGCTTCCAGCTCTCACCCCAGCACAACTAAGCAAAACTCCCAGAAAATTATCTGGATCCCCATTATCTCCTGACCAACCTAATTGGATGAGATCATGCTCTCCTTTTCGAGCTTTCTCCAGGTAGGTAGGCCAATCATAGGTTTGCAAGCGAATATCCACACCCACTTTTTTAAAATCGGCTTGCATCATTTCACCCATTTTTTTACCACTGGGGTTGTAAGGCCTTGAAACCGGAAGAGTCCAAAGGCTGAGCTTAAGATCACCAGGTTTGTAGCCAAGATCTAGTAACATTTTTTTGGATTTGGATGGACTGTATTCCCACTCCGGAGTTTCTTCTCGATAAGACCAAAGGTTTGGAGGAATTGGGTTTTTTGCTAAAGTAGCATTTCCCAAATAGATAGCTTTAATATAGGCTTTGCGATTCAAAGCTAGACTGAGGGCCTCGCGCAGAGCTTTCTTTTTTAAGTCTTTATGTTTAGTATTAAAAGCCAAGTACCCCACGTTCATCCCAGAGGTCTGCTTCAATTTTAAGCTGGGATTTTTCATAATTTGGGTCAAATCACTAGGGTGGGGTTCTGTTATTAAATGACACTCTTGTTTTTTTAATTTTTGGAGCCTGACGCTGGGGTCTGGTGTGATGGCAAATACGAGCTTATTCACCTTTGGAGGCGTTTTAAAATAATTTTTATTGGCTTCATAACGAATTAAACTGTCTTTACTGTAACTTTTAAAAGTAAATGGCCCTGTTCCTATAGGATCAAAATCCATTCTTTCTCTTTTATTATTTTTGACTAAATAGTCTCCATACTCTGCAGATAAAATACTCGCAAAATCCATAGCAAGGTTCGCCAAAAAAGGAGCTTCTGGTTTTGTGAGCTGAAACTCAACCTCATCCGGAGAAAGGGCTTTAACAGATTTAATAATTTTATCCATCTCCATGGATTTAAAATACTCATACCCACCGCCATTTACACTATGGTACGCATGGTCTTTTTTAAGCATTCTATTAAAAGTAAACACCACATCTTGAGCTTGAAGTTCTCTGGTAGGCTTAAAACCAAACCCCGAATGAAACTTTACACCTTTAGATAATTTAAAAATATAAGTTTTTTGATCTGAACTCACTGTCCATGATTCAGCTAGTGAGGGCACAAGCTCTGTAGTTCCTTTTTTAAAACTCAATAAACGATTGTAAAGCGGTTGGGAAGAAGCGTTGAAACTAGGCCCGTCACTCGCCAACTGAGGATTAAAAATACTGGGGCTGCCCACAGAGCAATAAGCAAAAATACTTTCTTTTGAGTTTTGAGATTTAGGCTGACAGCCCACAAATATTAGAACGGCAAGAAGGCTTTGTAAATTTTTCATCTTTTGATTTTTTGGATTTAAGCTCAAAGTGTCAAGTTTATATACTGAACACGCTATAAGGGCTCCCCCTAAAATCTACCATAAAAAAACTGATGCACGAGCTTTGAATAGTGAATCTAAACCTAGGTGAAGTTATCAGCATGGTAACTCTACCCGCTTCAAACCTCTAAATATTTTTAAATACTTGATATGGAAATTGACTTAGAGCACTTCTGCCCAATTAATTTTCTCTTGTGAGCTCTCCTCAAGAAACTGATTAGTCTTAGAAAAGACTCTTGAGCCCAAAAAGCCTCTATGGGCTGAAAACGGAGAAGGGTGTGAGCTTTCAAGTATCAAGTGATGTTTTTTTTGAATGAGTTTTTTTTTAGATTGAGCGTACTTTCCCCACAAGATGAAAACCACAGGCCGCGGTTGGCTTTGAATCTGGGCTATAATCTCATCCGTGAAGCTTTCCCAGCCTAAATTGCGATGAGAAGCTGGTGATGAATCTTCTACAGTTAAAATAGTATTTAAAAGTAAGACCCCTGAGTGGCACCAAGGGAGTAAAGAGCCTGAAATCCTCTTTTCCTCTGTATCGAGCCACTGAACGTACTCATCATAGGTTTTAATTTGAGTTCCGTTAAGAGTCGGCTTCAAATCTGAAACCAGCTCTTTATAGATGTTTCTCAGTGAGGGCGGCGGCATAAACTCTTGAGGCACTGAAAAGGCCAGCCCTTCGGCTCGCCCTGGGGTATGGTAAGGGTCTTGCCCTAGGATTACGACTTTAACCTGACCAAAAGCCGTCTCTTCAAGAGCTCGGAACCACTGCTCTTGTTCGGGAAAAATCTTTTTATTTCTTGTACTTAGATTCTTTATTTTATTTTCTAGTTCTATTTTCTGAGGGGACTTTAAGTATTGGCTCAGCGGCTGGGCCCAAGTTACTGGTATCAGGTCTTGAAAGCTCACATTTTATTCGTGATATATAGCCCAAACCCCATAGAGTGGATCTGAGTAGCTGCCTCAATAGAGGTTGGCGCACGCTCTGCATCAGAGTGATCTGAGTTTTGAGCCTGGATAAATATAGGTAAACTCGTAAGTAGTACTAATAATAATCTTCTAAAAATTGGCATAATCATAATATATAGGCTTAGTCTAATTTTTCCTCTTCATCATCTGTTTACACTTATCGGCATAAAAAACTGTCTCTTTTACAAGGCATTAAGGCTTGGTTTGAATTGCTAATAATTCCTATAAAATGAGGTCCATAGACTCACATTTAGACAGGGTCTGCGGAAAGTGCATATACCTTCCAAGAGCCCTCCACAACCACTCATAACTATAAGATGCCCCTCCCCCCACT
>CALGWV010000054.1 GCA_937936325.1 uncultured Bdellovibrionales bacterium
ATATGAAAAACAAGATTTTATCATTCGCTCACAAACAGGAAAATATCAAGGTGTTGTGGCTGAAGGTTTTAGCACATCAACCATAGAACAAATTTTTAGAGGGGCCCGGTTTTTTGGCTCACAAAAACCAAAAAATATTAAAAAAAATGAAGTCTTCTCACATATTGGTCTGGGTTTTTTTGAAGGGGACCTCATAGAGGCCATTGCTCCAGAGGAACTCCTGACGGCCCTAGGTGAAATCCCAAAAAGTTATAAGCTGATTAATATTGGTTCACTTGAGTCTCAAAATAATGACGACACTCAAATTAAAAAAATATACTATAAGAGCGAAGGGCACCATCTCTCAGCGACTCAAAACAGATCTTTAAAAGTAGGAAAGCAGTGGGTTTTAGAAGATCCCTGGAAAGCCGTAGAGCTTAAAAATATTCTCCAAAAGCTCAACCCCAAGGTGCAGTTTGAAACCTGGGAGGAGCGCAACTCGAGCCTGCTTGTCGCTCTAAAATTTGAAAAAGTCGCAATGACTTTATTCTTAGCTCTTTCAGCACTATTAACGGGTTTTTCAATCATATCAGTTCTGTTACTTTTGATGGCCCAAAAACGAAGAGACATGGGCATCCTCATGTCTATGGGCCTTTCCCAAAGAAAAATCAGAATCCTCTTTGGCCAAATGGGTTTTTTATTAAGCTGGATGGGCTCAGCTCTGGGGTTAGTGACCGGGTTGGTACTAGCCGTGGTTTTAAAGTTATTTCCTTTAAAAATTATGACAGACGAATACCAGGATCCCTACCTACCTATTGGATTTGATTTTTATCAGCTCTTAGGAGTGCTTCTGTTTTGCCTGTTGCTGTCGCTCATCTGCTTTTGGGTCCCCATGCGCAGACTTTCTAAGCTCACCCCGATTGCAGCACTAAAAACATAGACAAAAAAAAGGATGATCCTTTATGCCAGGGGTTGGGGCGTGTTGGAAGCCAACATCGTGCCAATAACTTGGCATGTATGAAAAAAGTGAAATTACAGACTTACGAGGATTTGCTGCCACCTGCGCTTGAGATTATTGAAAAGATAGGCCTAAACTGTTTTGAAATAAGTACAGATGTTTTGGAAAGTTCTATCAATACAGGTTGGATTCGTATCTCTTCTGATGAGAACGAGAAAGTTCTAAAATTTAGAGAGTCCATGGAAAATCTTAGAGAGTCATACTCTACTTCTTTAGACAGACATGAGAGAGGGCTTGGTTTAATACGAATAGTTCCTAACGTTAGATTTCAAAGACAACCTTAAAAGGCTTGCAAACAGAATGTAAAGTGTTTGTTCATCTAGCTTTGATATTTTGAATTTATTTTTATTATTTGATTTGTGCCGTTTAGTAGACTTTGTTCTGAGCCAGCTCAATAATCTTAGATTTCAACTTATCTAGGCCCTCTCCCGTTTCGCAACTCACTTTGATCTGTGGGGCAAAGGGGGTGCTGAACAAAAGCTCTATGGGGGCTTCGTCTATCTTATTCAAAACATAGATCTTTGGGGTTTTGCTCCAGCCTAATTCTTCAATCAAACTATCTACCACTTCGGCTTGGCTCATGTGCTCGGGATGTGCCAGGTCAATCACGTGTACGAGCAGGTTCGCATCTGCACTTTCTTCCAGAGTGGATTTAAAGGCTTCAATCAGTGAGGTGGGGAGCTTTCTTAAAAATCCCACAGTATCTGTAATTAAAATAGGCTGATCTGATTCGGTGGTCATTTTTCTTGTGAGGGGATCTAAGGTGGCAAAAAGTTGATCTTTCACTCCGGCTTTTTTATCGCAGAGCTTTTCAAGCAGGGAGCTTTTGCCCACATTGGTGTAACCAACAAGGGCGACTTTCATCACATCCCTACGGCCCTTTCTTAAGAGGTTGCGGTGTTTCGTGACATCCTTAAGCCTGGATTTAATTTTTGTGATCTTACGATCAATTACTCTTCGGTCAGTTTCAATGGCACTTTCCCCAGGACCACGTGTTCCAATACCTCCAGCTAAGCGAGACAGAGACCCATGCCACCCACCTACGAGCCTGGTTTTTTGATCCATAAGCTGGGCCAGCTCGACTTGAAGTTTTCCCTCGTGGCTTTGAGCTCTTAATGCAAAGATATCTAAAATTAACTGAGAGCGGTCTAAGACTTTAATATCCAACTCTTTTTCAAGATTACGTTGTTGAATCCCGGTCAGCTCATGATCAATGACTAAAAGTGTGGCTTTGGTCTCTTCCACCAATACTTTAATCTCTTCAATTTTTCCCACTCCAATGAGGTGTGCCGGATGGGGGCTTTCAGACATCTGGTAGAGTGAAGCTACGACCTCGCCCCCAGCACTTGAGATGAGGCTCTCTAATTCGATAAGATCTAACTTCACTTTTTGAAGTCCATTTTTTTTTAAGCCAAACCCTAGGGCGATGCAAAATTCAGGGCTGTCGTTCAAGTCTTTCAAAGTACTCCAGGCATGTGAGGGCGGTGGCGTTCACAATATCGTGGGCATCACCCGTACGCTGAACAATGTTCACAGGTTTATCAAGTCCTAAAAGCAGGGGACCCACGACTTCAAGTTCAGAAAGTTTCTGCAAAAGTTTATAAGAAATATTAGCCGAATCTAAATTTGGAAAAACCAAAACATTTGCCCCATCACCAGCCAGCTCAGAAAATGGAAACAATCGAGTGAGCAGATCTCCATCAACAGCGGAGTCGCCCTGCATCTCTCCATCAATAGGGATTTCAGGATAGAGTTTTTTAAAGCTTTCTGTGGCTTTTTTCATTTTGTTTGGATTGGCACCATCACCTAGAAAGTTCGTATATGAAAGCATGGCCACTTTAGGTGAAACTCCAAAGCCAGCGGCCAGATCACAGGCGTCTTTTGCAATGGAGACCATCTGTTCTGCAGTAGGGTTTACCACCATTGTGGTGTCAGTGAGAAAATAAATTTGGTCTTCGTGTAAAACTAGGACGACACCTGAGGCCACTTTTTGGTTTTCAGTTCCAAGTGTTTCAAGCAGAGGCCTCACACAGGAGGCGTAGTTTCTGGAAGCTCCTGAAATGAGTCCATGAACTTCGTTGTTCTTAAGCATCATGGCAGAGTAGTAGTAAGGGTCTTCCATCTGATACTTAGCCTCAGATTTTAAGAGTCCTTTACGACATCTAAGCTCATGAAACTCTTCAGTGTATTTAATAAAGTTTTTACTTTTTTCAGGATCTAAGATGGTCAGATTTTCAAGACCAAGAAGCTCTTCTCGTTTTATCAAACCATTTATTCTATCTGTATTTCCTAAAAGAACCACATCGCAAAAATTTTCTGATAAAAGAGTCTCGGCAGCCTTAAGAACTTTTTTTGACTCACCTTCAGGGAAAACAATTTTTGTTTTGATCTTGTGTTTTCTATTGTGGCTTTTAACTTTGTTTATAGTTTGTCTGATAAATCCTTTTTTAATTCCAAGTGAGCTTTCAAGTTTGTCCTGATAAGCGTCAAGATCCTTGATTTGAATTTGCGCCACACCGGAATCCATGGCGGCTTGCGCCACTGCAGGGGCTACTTCTAAAAGCACTCTTGAGTCGAAAGGTTTGGGGATAATATAGTCTTTTCCAAAATGAAACTCTTGATGGTCATAGGCGTAGGAGACCTCTGCTGGAACTGTTTTTTTAGCCAAAGCGGCAATGGCGTGTACAGCAGCAAGTTTCATTTTTTCATTAATATGAGTGGCTCTCACATCAAGAGCCCCACGGAAAATATAAGGAAAACCCAAAACATTGTTCACTTGGTTCGGGTAATCACTTCTCCCTGTGGCCATGATGGCGTCAGGTCTTACTTTTTCAACAAGAGCTGGATCCACTTCAGGGTTTGGGTTCGCCATGGCAAAAATGATAGGATCTTTGGCCATAGATTTAAGCATGCTTTCATCTAAAACACCAGCGACACTAAGCCCGCAAAAAACATCGGCATCTTTGAGTATGTCTTTAAGGCTACGTGCTGAAGATTTTTTAGAAAATTCTTTTTTAAGATCATTTAAATGGGTACGTTCAGTTTGTATGAGCCCTTTAGAGTCACACATCCAAAGTTTTTTAGGGTTAACCCCAAGGTCAATAAAAAGGCGCGCACAAGAAATGGCCGCCGCCCCTGCACCATTAAAAACTACTTTCACTTCACTGATTTTTTTATTTGAAAGCTCACAAGCATTTAAAAGAGCAGCAGCAGTAATAATAGCCGTACCGTGCTGATCATCATGAAAAACGGGGATGTTCATTTCTTCTTTAAGGCGTCTTTCAATTTCAAAACATTCTGGTGAAGAAATATCCTCGAGGTTAATCCCACCAAAAGTAGGCTCCAAGAGCTTGACGGCATTCACAAACTCATCCACGTCTTTGGTGTCAATTTCAATATCAAAAACATTGATGTCAGCAAATTTTTTAAATAAAATTCCTTTACCTTCCATCACAGGTTTGCCAGCCATGGGCCCAATATCCCCAAGTCCCAAAACAGCTGTCCCATTAGTGATCACAGCAACGAGGTTACCTTTAGTCGTATACTCATAAACCTTAGAAGGATCTTTTGAA
This sequence comes from uncultured Bdellovibrionales bacterium, assembly GCA_937936325.1. Lineage (GTDB taxonomy): Bacteria > Bdellovibrionota > Bdellovibrionia > Bdellovibrionales > UBA1609 > CALGWV01. The sequence goes on from CALGWV010000054.1 coordinate 4,570, forward strand.
ATTTCTATACAAGGAGCTGCCACACCAGGGGAGTAGGCTAGGGATAAAGCATGCTCAGAGCTCACATCTTTAGTCGTACGCACTTCAATTTTTCCAGCGGGGTCACTTTTATGGTAAATCAGAGATTCTGTATCAAAATTCATAAACGAAGTTTCCTTTTCTTCCATTGGTTTAAAATGTAATTTTTTTAGATAACTTCTACAAAAATTACATTTTAACATCTAGTCTCCCAAGTATATGTGTTAATTAAAGAACAAGTCCACGTCTGACAGAGGTGAGATTGACTTCACACCATGGTTTTTTCAAGATAAAGCTGTTTATGTTTATATCAATTTTGTGGAGGCTTTAATGAGTGATTTAAATGATGT